>JAQUAR010000064.1 GCA_028687155.1 Methylacidiphilaceae bacterium
GTAACGGGCTGCTTCTGCATTTGCACCGGGCGGGGCATAGCACCTACACGCGGCAGAAGAGCCACGGGGTCAACTTCCGAGTGATTTCCAAATGGATGCGTCTGGCGGGAGTCGACCACATTCATGCGGGGACCGTGGTGGGGAAGCTGGAGGGGGATGTTCACTCCGTTCAAGGCTACTACAAGACCTTGCGGTGCAATCGGACCGAGGCCGAACCTTCGATCGGGCTCTATTTTGAGCAGGATTGGGCGTCGATGGCGGCGGTGATGCCGGTGGCCTCCGGGGGGATTCATGCGGGGCAGATGCACCTGCTTCTCCACTACTTGGGGGAGGATTGCATCCTGCAGTTCGGCGGAGGGACCATTGGTCATCCGGATGGGATTGCGGCCGGGGCGACGGCGAACCGGGTAGCCTTGGAAGCGATGATTCAGGCGCGTAACGAAGGGCGGGACTATCTGCACGAGGGACCGGAGATTCTGGAGAAGGCCGCGCGGCATTCACCCTCGCTCCAGAAAGCGCTGGAGATTTGGAAGGATGTGAGTTTTGAGTTCGAGTCGACCGACGTGCCGGATGCGGTGGCGACTCCGGAGCTCGTATAAGGAGAAAAAAAGAGATGAGACTGACACAAGGGACCTTTTCCTATCTGCCGGATTTGACGGAGGCGGAGATTCGGGCGCAGGTGGAGTACTGCTTGAGCAATGGCTGGGCGGTGAACATCGAGTTTACCGACGATCCCCATCCTCGGAATGTCTACTGGGAGATGTGGGGGCTGCCGATGTTCGACTTGAAGGATCCGGCCGGGGTGATGCACGAGCTGGCGGAATGCCGGAAGGCCCGTCCGAACGATTACATTCGGATTAATGGCTACAATCGGCAGCAGGGATACCAGAGCACCATGCTCTCCTTCCTGGTGCAGCGGCCTAAGGAGGAGCCAGGCTTCTTCCTCGAGCGGATGGAAGCTGCGGATCGTCAGATCCGCTACACAACCCGACCCTATTCGGCCCAAAAACCTCCCGGCCACCGCTACTAAGAGATTCTAGGCCGGGTTTGTTACAAGCGGGAGCGGCGTTTCTCGGGAACGCCGCTCCCGCTACTTAAGGCCACCCTAAGTCCACCGCCACGGTGGCTCGAGTATTACCCTTCGTAAGACAGGCGGGCTAACCTTCCTCCGGGCTTCCCCGACGATGCAGATGCTGGCGGGCCTTCCGCCGCTCATAGCGGCGAGCTAAGGCTTTTTCGTGCTTGTGGCCCGGCAGGCGAAACAGAGTTTTCGACTTCAGGCAAGAATCGAACGGATCTTGAGTCAACCGCATTCCATACCTCCTTGCTGTTTCTTTGCGAATCGGATCGCTTCTCGATAGAAAAGCGGGAAGTGTGCCAATTCGAGCACCGCATCTCCTTTTGAGGAAATCCGATTGCCATCGCTTTTCCCGAAGCCTACTCTTCTCCGCGAAGATGCCAAGTCTGCGATAATGGCAAAGTTAGTAAACGAAGATTGGCGACGAAGCCTGAGAGTGCCCGGAGTAGGAGAGTTCTCCTTTTTTTCACTGCTGGCCCTCGAAGAAGCTGGCTTAGGGCCGGTCCATCGTCTTCCTATTAGCCTGCGGATTTTTCTCGAGTCGCTCGCGCGTTTTTGTGGAACAGCGACCGTGAATGAAAAGGATGTGGAGGCGTTAGCGCGTTGGGATGCCAAACACCCGCTGCGCCGGGAAATTCCTCTTCGAGTGGCTCGAATCCTCCTGCAAGATTTCACGGGGGTTCCTCTGCTTGTGGATCTGGCGGCGATGCGGAGCGCTTTGGCCCGTATCAATCGGGTTCCCAGCTCGGTTGAGCCCGAGATTCCGGTCGATCTGGTGATCGATCACTCTGTCCAGGTAGATTTCTTTGGAAGGCCGGATGCGCTGGCGCGGAACCTGGAATGGGAGTTTGTCCGGAACCATGACCGGTACGCCTTTCTGAAATGGGGCGAGGGTGCCTTCCGTAAGCTGCGCATCGTCCCTCCCGGGATCGGAATCTGCCATCAGGTAAATCTGGAATACCTGGCTAAGGGGGTCTTCGTCCAAGAAGGAAAGGCGGGGAAGCTACTCTACCCCGATACCGTCTTGGGAACGGATTCCCACACGACGATGATCAACGGGCTCGGCGTGGTCGGATGGGGCGTCGGAGGCATCGAGGCCGAGGCGGCGATGCTCGGCGAGCCCTACTATCTTCTCACTCCGGACGTCGTCGGTGTCTATTTAACGGGATCCCTGACTCCTGGGGTCACGGCGACCGACCTTGTGCTGCGGATCACCGAGAAACTTCGCCAGGTCGGTGTAGTCAATAAGATCGTGGAGTTTTTTGGTCCAGGCGCCTCTTCCCTTGCCGTCCCGGATCGGGCGACTCTCAGCAACATGGCACCCGAATACGGGGCCACCATGGGGTACTTCCCGTTCGATCGGGAATCGCTCGCGTATCTGCGGCGGACGGGTCGTCCGCGAGAGCTGCTGGAGCTCGTGGAACGGTATTATGTCAGCCAGGGGATCTTCGAAATTCCCCAAGAGGTGGGCGAGATCGACTACAGCCAGGTCGTGGAGCTGCCGCTCGACGGGGTGGAGCCGGCGGTCGCAGGACCGCGCCGTCCGCAGGACCGACTTGGTCTTCGATCCCTCCAGGGAGCATTTCAGCAGCTCCTGACACTTCCCGTAGAACAGGGCGGCTACGGAAAAACCAGTGAGGAGTTGAGGATACGAGTCCCCGTCCGGCATGAGCCCGGGGCCGGAGCAGCCCCTCTCTTGGAGCCTAACGGGGGAGAAGCTCTCTCTTCCAGTGAAAGCGAATTGCGCGATCTCCGCCCCACGCCCGATCCAGCATCCGACTTGGCGAACGGTGTTGCGGGGGAAATTGGGCATGGGAGCATCGTCATTGCCGCCATTACCAGCTGCACAAACACTTCCAATCCGAGCGTGATGCTTGCTGCCGGCCTTCTGGCTAAAAAGGCGGTCGAGCGCGGACTCACCGTGCCCCCGTACGTTAAGAGCTCTTTGGCTCCCGGCTCCCGAGTCGTCTCGGACTACCTGTCTCGCACCGGGTTGCAGAACTTCCTGGATCAGCTGGGATTCGAGGTGGTTGGCTACGGGTGCACGACCTGTATCGGCAACAGCGGGCCACTGTCGCCCTCGATCGAGGAGACGATCGGCTCGCATCAACTGGTGGTCGCTGCGGTGCTCTCCGGGAATCGAAATTTCGAGGCGCGGATCCATGCGGCGGTGCGTGCTAACTTTCTCATGTCTCCGCCGCTCGTCGTCGCTTTCGCTCTTGCGGGGAGAGTCGACTGGAATCCGGAATCCGAGCCGCTGGGCCAAGATCGGGCAGGCCGGCCGGTATTTCTGCGGGAAATTTGGCCGAGCGCCGAAGAAGTAGAAGATCTACTCGATTCGGCAATGGATTCGGAGACCTTCGTCCGCCTCTACGGCAATTTCGGCGAGATGAACCCTCGATGGAAAGAGATCGAGGCAGCTGCAGGCGAGATCTACGCCTGGGATGCAGATAACTCCTATATTCAGGAGCCGCCTTTTCTGGAGAAGTTTTCCTTGGAAGCGCCCGTTCGTCAGGCAGTTGTCGGTGCCCGCGCGCTCTGCATCCTGGGAGACTCGGTGACGACCGACCACATTTCTCCCGCGGGCGCGATCAAGACCGAGGGCCCTGCAGGTCAATATCTGAAGGGGCTGGGCCTTGGCCGGGAAGAGTTCAACAGCTACGGAAGCCGACGGGGGAACGATCGGGTGATGGTGCGCGGTACGTTTGCCAACGTTCGCTTGCGCAATCGCATCGTGCCCGGAGTGGAGGGTGGAGTGACTCGCCATATGCCCGAAGGGTCCATGATGTCGATTTACGACGCCGCCATGAAGTATCAGGAAGAAGGAATACCGCTGGTGGTTTTGGCCGGACGGGAATATGGGACCGGCAGCTCCCGAGACTGGGCGGCCAAGGGCAGCGCGCTCTTGGGTGTCCGCGCGGTGATTGCGGAGAGCTTCGAGCGCATCCATCGCGGGAACCTTGTCGGCATGGGTGTCTTGCCCTGCACGTTTCGTGGTGAGATCCGCCTTTCCGATCTCTCGCTCACAGGAGACGAGAGGTTCGAGATTCCGGGATTCGAGCAGGATCTCGCACCGGGTCAGGAGCTCACGTTGCGGATTCATCGCCCAAGCGGTGCGATCCAGGAGGTCTCGGTCCTCTGCCGGATCGACACTCCGGCTGAGGCGGACTATTTTCGACACGGCGGCATTCTCCCTTATGTGCTGCGCCGGATCGTCGCCCGCGAAGCAAAGCCCGCGTGAGGATTCAACTCCCGCAGACGGAGCCAATGATTGCCGGATTGTCTTTCATGGTGCCGGTCCCGCCGGGCCTGGCTGGACTAATTTTTTGCTGGTCGACGCGGCTAGGCGGGCGGGAGCCGCGGTTTTTCCCCCAAGCGCAGCCCTGATTCTGCCGCTCTTGTTTTCTCGGCTCTGGGGGAAACCCAAGTCGGTTTCGCTTTTCGGCTACAGTCGCGGCGCAATAAGCGCCGTTCGCCTCTCTCGCTTCCTGGCGAAGGAGAAGATTCTCGTCTCCCTGCTCTATCTGATCGATCCGATCGTGCTTTGGGGGACCATGCTCCCGCTTCCTCCCGCGGTGGAGAAGACCTTTTGCTGCTTCCAGCGCAACGGCGCCCGCCTTCGGCTTCTGGTCGGACATTTCGGGAAGGGAGCAAGATGTCAGGAAGGCCGTGAGCCGAAGCAGCTACTGGAAGAAGAGGCCGTTTGCTTTCCCGATGGGCGACCGATCCAACATGAGGACATGGTAAAATATGCTCTCGAGCATGCGCGCTTCCGGCTCGGTGAGGCTCTGGGGTTGGATCCGGGGACGGGCGGGAGCAGGGCGGTAATGGGGCCGCCTCTATCGGCTGGAGGGATCGAGCAGGTCCCGCAGCTTGTCTCCGAGGGCATTCAACGCCCAGAGAGTCCAGGCCAGCATTCCGCTAGGGAAGACCAGGAGCCACCATGCCGTCCGGATCGGGTTGATGGCCTGGGCGCCATCGGCCAAGAGAGTGCCTAGGCTTGCGGAAGGCGGCTCGACTCCCAAGCCCAGGAAGCTCAAGAACGATTCGGCGAGGATGACGGTGGGGACGGTCAAGGTCAAGTAGACCGCCACGATTCCCAAGAGGTGGGGCAAGATATGGTAGCGGAGGATTCCGAAGGGCGATCTTCCGAGAACGCGCGCTGCTTGGACGAAAAGCGCCTCTTTGAGGACGAGTACGCGACTTCGGACCACGCGGGCCATGGTGAGCCATTCGACGAACCCCAGGGCCAGGAAGAGGAGGAAGATTCGGCTGTAGGGAAGCAGGCTCGTGAGCTGCCAGGCGATCAATGTCTTTCGCAGGGGAGCCTCCAACAGGGCGATCAGGACGATGACAAAGATGAGGGTCGGCAGCGAATAGAGGAGGTCGATCAGCTGCATGAGCAGTCGGTCGACCTTTCCTCCCGCGTATCCTGCAACGGCACCGTAGGCGGACCCGATCAAGAGGCTCACGAGCGCGCCAAAAAATCCGACCAGAAACGAGATCCGTGCGCCGCAAAGCAGACGCGTCAAAAGATCTCGACCGTGAATGTCTGTCCCCATCCAGTGACTCGGGCTTGGGCATGCCAAGGATTGATCGCTGATCTCTCCCGTCGAGTAGGGGGAGAGAAGAGGGCCAAAGATCGCTGCCAGGAGGAAAAAGGCGAGAGAAGCAACCGCGAGGGTGGTCCACCCATCGAGCCTTCGGCCGGGGATCCTGACTCTTGGCTTCACGAAAGTTGCAGCCTCTTGTCGAGCCATGCGGAAAGGAGGTCGGCCAGCAGGTTGAAGGCAATCAGGAGAGCGCTGTAGACGAGCGTTACCCCGGCGACCAGGAAAACGTCGCGGCTCAAGACGCCTTCGACGAAGAAAGATCCCATCCCATGAATGCCGAAGATTTCCTCGACGACAAGGGAGCCGGTCAAGAGGTTGGCGGCGAGGGGCCCTGCATAGGCGACGATCGGTAGGGAGGCGGGCTTCAGCCCGTGGAGGAAGAGGACGGCCATCGGCGCCAGCCCTTTTGCTCGGGCCGTTCGGATATAGTCCATCGGCAGGATCTCCAGCATGCTTGCTCTGGTCAGTCTTGCAACCACTGCGGCATACGGCAGGGCGAGGGAACTGGCCGGGAGAATGAGTTCGCGGAAGCTCCCCCAGCCGCCGGGGGGAAGCAGTCTCATTTCCAGGGAAAAGAGGAGCACGGCCAGAGGGGCTAGCACAAAGCTGGGAATCGAGATGCCGCCCAGACAGAGTATTTGGACGAGATGATCGGCCGTCCGGTTGTGCCGTATCGCGGCCCAGACTCCGGCGGCGATGCCGAAGCCCAAGGCAAGACAGAAGGCGCTACCCCCGAGCAGCAGGGAGACAGGAAGCGTCTGGCCGATGATCTCGTTGACGGTGCGATTCCGATACCGCGTCGAAAGACGGAGATCCCCGTGAAGGACATCGGAAACATAGCTGGCATACTGTTCCCATAGCGAGCCGCTCAGCTTGTATTTCGCTTCCAGTTGGCGAAGGATTTCGGGCGGTATGGCCCGCTCTCCGGCAAACGGGCTTCCGGGAGCCAGACGGACAAGAAAAAAGGTGATTGTGATCACCCCCAAGAGCACCGGGAGAGCTCCAACCAAGCGGCGAGCAAGAAAGGTGAGCATCAGAGTTCCATCAGAGCCTTCCCCGCATCGAGGCAGCCCGCTCCGTCCGAATGAGGACCAGCAGAGGAGTCATTTCTCTGCTGAAGTGTCATGCCGGTTCCGAGCGAAGGATGGTTCATCCATGGATAGATACTAAGGAGTTCTTCCATTTTTGGCAGGCTGGGGGACCGGGCGACCCGGTTCCGGCGGATGACGAAAATAGAATTCTCGAAAAGGATGCTCATCGAGCAGGTTGGCTGCGATGCCTCCAAGGCGGGAACCGTCATAGAGCATGATTCCAGAGTAAAAGTAGATCGGAAGGATGGGAAGTTCCTCTTCTACAAGAATGGCCTCTGCTTTGTGCAGCAAGGCAAAACGCTCCTTGGGCGCGAGGGTGACTGTCGCTTCGGCCAGGAGCTTTTCGTACCGGTCGCTGGACCAGCCCGTGTTGTTGTTTCCGCTATTCCGAAGAAAGCAGCCGAGGAAGGTAAAGGGATCCTCGTAATCCCCTACCCAACTGGATCGAGCGATCTCGTAGGAGAGGGACTGGACGGAGTTGAGGTAGACCTTCCACTCCTGATTGCGGAGGCTCACCGAGATTCCCAGAACTCGTTGCCAAAGAGCTTGAATCTCCGTGGCGACCTGTTCGTTCTGCTCGCTGGAGTTGTAAAGCAGGGTAAACGGAGGAAAGCCGCGGCCTCCGGGAAAGCCGGCCTGGGCGAGGAGGGCTCTGGTCCGAGCCGGATCGAAGGCCAAACCGTCCGGTGGGGCATAACCGGG
>JAQUAR010000065.1 GCA_028687155.1 Methylacidiphilaceae bacterium
CAGCATTCTGTGCGTCGCTTCGGCCTCGCAGGGTCATCAAGGCGATTCGCCCTCCCTGGCCGGATGTCGCGGAATTCTCTTTTCCTTCTGCGGCGCTGCTCTTGGACAGTCCGTCCTCTTCTTGGGGCGGGAGCGGAAAGACGCTCGATTGGTCGCTTGTGCGTCCGTTTGCGGCGAGAGTGCGCGAACCCCTTATCCTCTCTGGAGGATTGACTCCCCAGAACGTCTCGGAGGCAATCGAGCAGACCCATCCTTTCGGAGTCGACGTGGCAAGCGGGGTGGAGCTTGCTCCTGGCAAAAAAGATCCAAAGCGTGTATGGGAATTTGTACGAAGATGCAAGGGCACTTAACGAGCCTCCCGGATGCCGGCGGCCATTTCGGGCTTTACGGAGGGAAGTTTGCGCCCGAATCGCTCGTGGCGGCCCTGACGGAGCTCGAGGAAACCTACCAGGTCGCGAAAGAAGACCCCGATTTCCGAAAAGAGCTGGAGCAGCTGCTCCGGACCTATGCCGGCAGACCGACTCCCCTGACCTTTGCCGCTCGCCTGGCGGAAGGCTTGGGCGGCGCGCGCATCTATCTGAAGCGGGAGGATCTTCTCCATACCGGGGCGCATAAGATCAATAACACGTTGGGCCAAGCTCTCCTTGCCGTGCGAATGAAGAAGAAGCGCGTCATCGCCGAGACCGGCGCCGGCCAGCATGGGGTTGCCACCGCGACCGTTTGCGCCCGGTTCGGGCTCGCATGCACGATTTACATGGGCGAAGTGGACATGGAGCGTCAGGCCCTGAACGTCGCCCGCATGGAGATTCTCGGCGCGGAGGTTGTGGCTGTGCGGAGTGGGCAGCGTACCTTGAAGGAAGCGGTCAATGCCGCGATGCGTGACTGGGCCGCTACCGTGCGCTCCACGCATTACATCCTTGGCTCGGCGCTTGGCCCCCATCCTTATCCGATGCTGGTTCGGGACTTCCAGACGGTGATCGGTCGGGAGGCACGAGAACAAATCCTGGAGAGTGCAGGAAGATTGCCCCATGCCGTCGTGGCTTGTGTTGGCGGGGGAAGCAATGCGATCGGCATCTTCCATGGATTCCTCGATGATTCGGAAGTACGCCTGGTCGGGGTCGAGGCCGGCGGACGAGGCGACCGACTGGGAGACCATGCCGCCCGGTTTGCGGCCGGAGGCGTGGGAGTCCTGCAGGGAACTCGGACATACCTGTTACAGGATGCCGATGGCCAGATTGCTTTGACCCACTCGATCTCGGCAGGGTTGGACTATGCCGCCGTCGGCCCCGAGCATGCCTACCTCCGGGAAGTCGGAAGGGCCGAATACACAGCCGTCAGCGATCGGGAGGCTCTGGATGCTTTCTATCTTCTGGCGCGTAGGGAAGGCATCATTCCGGCCCTCGAGAGTGCCCATGCCATCGCCCACGCCATCCGGTTGGCGAAGGAGCTTTCTCCCGAGTCGGTGCTGCTGGTCAATCTTTCCGGCCGCGGCGACAAAGATGTGGAGCAGGTGGTCCGGATGCAGCCTCAGAGGGGTGCCGGTGGAGGGAACGGGCCTGCTGCAAGGGAAGCGGCTCCTCTCTGACTTCCCGTCCTGGGAAGGGACGTGGAGGCCGAGTGCGGGGATTAGAGGATGCAGCCGATGAAGGGGGAGGAAGCAACCATATTTCGCAGGGAAGGGATTCTCTTCGTGATTTCCGCGCCTTCGGGGACAGGGAAGAGCACTCTTTGCGAAAACTTGCGCCGGACGCCGGATTTCGTCTTTTCGATCTCCTGCACGACACGGCAGCCCCGGCGTGGGGAAGTAGACGGGGAGGATTACCTTTTCCTGGACGAGCAGCAGTTTTCTGCCAAGGTCGCCGCAGGGGAGTTTCTGGAATATGCGAGGGTTCATGGCTGCTGGTACGGGACCTTGCGACAGACCGTGCTCGAAGCGCTCTCCGAAGGAACGGATGTCCTGCTAGATATCGACGTTCAGGGAGCGAAAAACATTCGTCTCCAGGAGGACCCCCGTCTGAAATCGGCTCTCGTCGACGTGTTTATCATGCCTCCCACCTTTGCCGAATTGGAGCGCCGGCTCAGGAAGCGCGGAACCGAAGAGCAGAGTGAGATCGAGCGAAGACTGGAACGCGGCCGGGAAGAGATGAAGGCGTGGAAGGAGTTCAAATACACGATTCTCTCGGGGTCCATGGAGGAGGACCTGACGAAGTTCCGCGCTATCATGCGGGCGGAGCGATATCTGAGCCGGAGACTGACTCTGCATGAAGAATAGCGCGCCCACCGTTCTTCTCGGTGTGACCGGCTCGGTCGCCGCCTTTCGCACGATCGATCTGGCGAGCCAACTGACCAAAGGAGGATATCTCGTCGATGTCGTGTTGACGTCCGGAGCTCTCCAGTTCGTTCGTCCTCTTTCCTTCGAAGCCGTTACGCATCGATCTGCTTATACGGACCAGAGCCCGGGGATCTTAGCGGGTCGAGCCATTCATATTGCATTGGCGGAGCGGGCCGGGGTCGTCGTCGTTGCTCCTGCCACCGCAGATCTGATCGGCCGGCATGCGTGCGGTCTAGCGCAAGATCTGCTGACCACTCTCCTCCTTGCGACCGAAGCGCCGGTTCTGCTGGCTCCCGCGATGAATACCCGGATGTGGAGGCATCCGGCGGTTCGTGATAATGTTGCTCTGCTGGAAAGGCGAGGGGTGCGGTTTGTGGGTCCGGAGGCCGGCCTTCTCTCTTGCGGGACCGAGGGTCCCGGACGACTCTGGCCCGTGGATCAGCTCTATGCCAAAATCGAGGAGCTTGTTCCTAGGGCAGCGCCTCTCCTCGACTCGCGAGAACGGGAAGGGAAAGAGCTTGCCGCGCTCGGGCAAAGACCGTCTTCTTTGCCTCAGGAGGGGGACAAGAGCAAGGAGAGGAACGAGATGGCGGACAAAAAGAAGCCTGTAAAGAAGCCGGCGGTCAGGAAAACGGAAAAGAGCAGCAAGAAGGGGCCGGCCGCGAAGAAGAAATAGGAAGAGTCTTCGGCGGAGAGAAGAGAAGAGACGGCCGTTCCGCGTGAGTTTCCATGCAGCGGGCCGGGCGTGGGTTTTGTCCCTAAGCGACGAAGCCCGTCGGTGGAATTGGAAGGCACGACTTGCCGCGCCTCGGCTACGAAACTTGTGAGACATGGCGGCTAAAGCGTGAAGGAGGGCGTTCGGATGGGGGAGAGTCCGGTCGTGGCGATCCTGATGGGGAGCCAGTCCGATTGGCCAGTTCTGCAGGGTGCGGCTGAGGTCTTGCACCACTTTTCCGTGCCCCATGAGAAGGCGATCGTCTCCGCCCACCGCACCCCGGAAAAGCTGCGCCACTATGCTTTATCGGCAGCCGAGCGCGGGATCAAAGTCCTGATCGCAGGCGCCGGCGGGGCCGCGCACCTGCCGGGAATGCTTGCCGCCTACACTCCGCTTCCGGTGCTCGGAGTCCCTGTCGAAACACGGACCTTACGAGGCGTGGATTCCCTCTTGTCCATTGTGCAGATGCCGTATGGCATTCCGGTGGGCTGCCTGGCGATCGGCGAGGCCGGTGCGCGCAATGCCGCCCTGCTCGCGGTTTCGATCCTTAGCTTGGAGAATCCAGAGCTCGCCGAGCTCTTGCGTGAGTTTCGCCGTACGCAGACGCAGCGGGTTCTCGATCAGACGATATGAGTCCAAAGCTTCCCGGCGCGTCTGTCGGAATTATCGGCGGAGGCCAGCTTGGACGCATGCTCGCAGGAGAAGCGAGAAGGATGGGCTACCGGCTCGCGGTTTTCGATCCCGATCGGGAGAGCCCGGCGGCCGCGCTGGCGGACCGCCACTGGTGCTCCGACTTTTCCGATCAAAAGGCGTTGGCGGAATTTGCGGACGCTGCCGACGTCATCACCTACGAATTCGAGAATATCCCGGCGGAGAGCTTGGCCTTCCTCAATTCGAAGGTCTCTGTTTTCCCTTCTCCGGAAATTCTTCGAATCTGCCAGGATCGCATTCGTGAGAAGGTTTTTTTGGTTCAGCAGAACTGTCCCGTCGCCGCCTTTTGTCCCATTGAGCACGCAGGCGATCTCAAGAAAGCCCTCCAGATCGTGGGGACTCCCGCTTTGTTGAAGACCGCGCGGCTTGGATACGATGGGAAGGGGCAGGCGGAAGTCTCTGCCCCATCCGACTTGGAAATCGCCTGGCGGCAGCTGGGAGAGGTGCCGGCCATCCTGGAGGAGAAGGTATCGCTGGAGGCGGAGCTTTCCGCAATCGTGGGGCGGTCGGCCACCGGAGCCATTACGGTCTTCCCGATCCCCAGGAACTTTCATCGCAAGGGCATTTTTGATTACTCGCTGGTTCCCTCCGGTTTGGACGGAAGGCTGGAAAGGGCCGCAGGGGAGATCGCGGGGAAGATTGCTTCGGCCCTGGGACTGGTCGGCGTTCTCGCCGTTGAGTTTTTCCTTGCCGTCGGGGAGCGTCTGCTGGTGAACGAACTCGCCCCGCGGCCACACAACTCCGGCCACTTTACTCTGGACGCCTGTATCACGAGCCAGTTCGAACAGCAGTTGCGGGCCATTGCCGGACTGCCCCTGGGCGATGTCTCCGCACGAGGTCCTCTCCTTCTCCGTAACATCCTGGGGGAGTCGTGGGCGCAGGGCGAGCCGGATTGGGCGTCTCTTCTCTCCTTGCCGGGCTTGCGTCTCTACCTCTACGGGAAAAAGCGTCCGCTGGCGAAGCGGAAAATGGGTCACTACTCCGTGATCGCCTCTTCGATGGCGGACGCCCGAGAGATTGACGCACGGGCTCAAGCGATTCTCCATCTGGACCGGGAACTGTAAGATTGTCCGGCGTCTATCGGTACCAAGCGTACCAGTCGACGCAGATCCTCTCGCAGCGCTCCGGCTCTCCCGTCTCCCGGAAAGGCCACCAGACCGTAAAGCCGCTCGAGCGGTATCCCGCGGGCTGAACGGTGAACCAGGAGGAAAGGAGCCAGGGAAGCAGTGCGGGAGTCGGTGGGCGGCCAAGGCAGGGAATCGCGGAGATCATCGGCCCGAGGTCGAAGCGAAAGAGAAGATCCGGATCTGACGGTTGCCAGCCCCAGCGGGAAAAATAGATTTCGAAACGATCGGTCTTCGTTCGGCCGGGGACCGGAAGAACCGGATACTCGGCCTGGATCCGGATGTGCTTGATTTCCCGCGCTTCAAAAGTCATGGGAATGGCCCAGGCATGGCGCACCGGGTGCCCACTCTTTTCCCCCAGGCGAGCAAGCTCTTCGGGTGCCTCCTCCCGAATAGCCTGGACCCTCCTTTCCTTCTCCCAGACGTGAAACCAGAGGGGCGGATTCGCTGGATCCTCGTCGGAATAAAAGAGAAGTTTCGTGATCTGACCGCCATTCTGCAGGACGACCTCTTCTTGGTAGAGCACACGCGGGATGAGCGGGGAAGAAAGAGGGGAAGGGGAGAGCGGGGCTGGTTTCCTGGGAACGAGCCGAGCATAGGCTCTGTCGGAAAGAAGCCGGACCGGAAGAGGACGCGCCTGGGCTGAGAAAAGGCAACTTCCGAGGCAGAAGAAGAGGACGGTCTTCTTTCCCAGCGAGAGCACGGTAGGCATGGAGGCTCCTTCTGCTGCTTATCGGTTCGTCTCGTCGCAGCCCGTCCGAATTTCGCGATAGCCCGCCCACCCAAGGAGCCCGAACGCGCTCAGATGGAGGAGCAGGAGAAGAAGCAGGAGGAAGAGTTGCGTCCGCCTCATGGTATCTCCCCAGCGCTGGTTGGCCGCTTGGCGCAAGGAGTCGGCAAGGACTCGTTTGATTCGCTCCGCCGGGTAGAATCCCGGCGAGGAGGTAAAGAAGGCCTTCATGTCCGCCGAGAGCGCGTTTGACGGCTCCGCGAGGCAAACACCGAGAAGAGCAGCCACCTGCGGAGAGGTGGTGGAGAAGCTGGCGAGGGCGGCGGCGGCATAGGAAGTCGCCGCGGCCTCCCGAGCCGCTGGCGTCGTCAGCGGCAAAAAGTGCGCTTCGGATGAGGGCAGGAGAGGCTCCAGTTCTCTGAGGCGAATCGTTTTCCTGGCCCTCTCGAATGCAGCATCTTGCCAGGATGAGCTTCCCAAGACCTCCCGGGCCCAGTTCGCGATCGCACGATGGACGAGGGGACGGGTGTGGGCCGCCCCGACGGACAAGGGTACGGCGAAGAGGGTCGCGAGGGCGGTGAGAGCGCAGAGCGGGTGGCGCCTGGCCCTGGGCGCGAAGCCTCGATTCCAGAGGAGAGCCGAATGACTAAGCAGCGTCCAGGAAAGTGCGGCACAACCGAGCGCGAGCCCCAGAGTGCCGGCCATGGCCGGCGGCTCTTTTCCTGCCAGCTCGGCCAGAGCTCGACTGGACAAGGAGAGCAAATCGATGATCCACCCCATGGGATCGGCCTCCTGTCGAACGGAAGAATCGATTTCTGTCTTTTGGGAGAACCAGCGGAGAAAAACAAAGTTGACGTCAAACAGAGAATGCCCTATGCGGAAATCCCCATGCAAGGATCAAGAAGACTGTGTGGGTTCAGCCTCTATTTTGCCATTCTCCTCGCGGGCGCGATCAGCTCATCCGCTTGGGCAAAAACAAATTATTATCCGCTAAAGAAGGTTCTCTCTTCCCCCAGTCGGAAAGCCGGACAACTCTCGCCCGATGACTATATTACCGTCACCGTGGATGGAGCGAAGAAGAAGGTCGCAGTCTGGAGTTCCGCTCCGAGCCGCCCCTTTCGGCGGATCGGCGTTCTAGAGACGAACCGGTGGCGGAAGCATGCCGCGCGGATCGCGGCGAAGAACGGGGGCGACGGCATCCTCTTGGTGGGGCACGAAGAGGAGCCCTATGTGCCCGCTTGGGTCGCTCGTCAATCGGGCACGCTCCGTTTTAGCGAATTTCGCTACTGGTGGGTCATCGTCGGTCCCGCGGGACAGTGACCGTCCGCCTTTCCCCCAGCACTCCCGAGGACGACTCCCTTCTCCGTCGCTGCGGCCTTTGCTGGGGATCGGCGGTCTTTTGCCGCAATTGACTCGCCCAGAGTTGCCTGCAGCGGATAAGATAGGTGCAAGAACTGTTTGCGAAGGCCCACGTGGTGGAACGGCAGACACACGGGACTTAAAATCCCGTGGGGGGAGACTCCCGTGTGGGTTCGAATCCCACCGTGGGCAGCTTCTTAAGACCTCTGGAAAGTCCGGGAGGGTGGTTGGTAACCGATGCGATTCGTGAAAGAACCGAGTTTGGCGCGGGGTTGGCTCTTTCTCCTGGCCAGCGGCCTCTTCCTTGGACAGGTGGCAGGAGTGAAAGCGGAAAACACGCTCGATTCGCGCGTACAAGCCGGTTCGGCGCTTCTTTGGGATGAGAGCTCTCAGAAAACGCTATTTCGGCGCCAAATTGACACACCCCATCCGCCGGCAAGCACGACCAAGCTGATGACCGCCTTGCTCGTCTACGAAAAGAC
>JAQUAR010000066.1 GCA_028687155.1 Methylacidiphilaceae bacterium
CTCTCCTGGTTTGCCACGGTCCTTGGTGTCTTTGTTCTCCGTTGGAGAGAGCCCTTCTTGCCCCGACCCTACCGCGCCTGGGGCTACCCATGGACATCCCTCTTCTTCCTCGCTGTCTGCCTCTGGATGCTCTGGGATCTCTTCTGGGCAATGCCCAGGGAATCCCTCGCCGGGCTCGCCACCCTTCTCCTTGGGCTGCCTGTTTACGCCCTGGTCCGGAAGGGCGCTCCCCCGTCGTCGAATTCCCCCACCCCACCATGAAACTACCCTTGCGCCTGCCCTGCCTCGCCCTTGTCCTAATCCTAGGCTCGATTTCCACGCGCGAGTCCTCCGGACAACCCCTGGCAGGGTCTACCGAGCTGGACGAAGCCGCTCGCTTCGTCGCCGGGCTTCCTCCCGGCCCCGGATCGCCCCTGGAGCACCTCGCCGCGCAGCCATCCTGGCGGGAGCATGCCAAGGAGATGGACAAGCTCTGGGAGTACTTCCGCCATTTCCAGCTCGACCCGATCCGCCAGTGGTCCGCCGAGTTCCTCGGGGCGGCTTCTTCGTCCACCAACCCGGTCTTCTATCCCTTTAGCGGACCCGATGCCATCTACCCACGCTGCTTTTTTCCTTACGCCTCGACCTATGTCCTCGCTTCCCGGGAGGAAGCCGGGCTTCCCCCCTCGTTCTCGCGCCTGCAATCGGCAAATCTCGCTCTGGAGCTCCCGCGCATCCGCCAATCCCTTCAGTGGCTTCTCCAATGGAGCTTTTCCATCACCAAGGAGACGCGCCGGCTGACCGCCTCGTCCGTGCTGGGAGGGATCCTTCCGCTCTATTCGGTGCTCCTGGTTCGGGACGGCTGTCACCTTATCTCGATCGAGCAAGGTTCCGCCAGACGCAGAACCTGCCTGCTGTTCCAAGGGCCGGGAGGGGAAGAGCAGCGGCTCTACTACTTTCCGGTCAACCTCGAAGATGGTTCACTCGCCGCTTCCGGACTCCCCCGCTTCTTGGAGAGCATTCCCGGAGGACCGACCTTGATCAAAGCCGCTTCCTATCTACTGCACGGGAGTGCCTTCTCCGAGTTGCGCCGGCTGGTGCTCGCCCGCAGCACGCTGGTCCTCCAAGACGATTCGGGGATCCCCGTCCGCTTCTTTGCCTCCGGATGGAATCTCCGCTTTTTCGGCCTCTACCGCGGTCCCATCCCTCTTTTCCGCGAGTTTTACCAGCCGGACTTGGCGGCGGTAACCGCAAATGCCCACCCCTCTCCGCTTCCCTTTGGCTTCGGCTACCGATGGAAGGCGGAGGAAGCCTCCCTTGTCGTCGCCACCCGCACACCCCGGCCTACCGACCGGAGGGAGACGTCAAATCCGACTCCCCCGCAGTGATCGGTCGGACCCCATAGACTCCCGGCAGCAAGAGGCGTAAGAAATCCGCGTCCGAAAACAAATCGCTATATCCTTGGCGGACTACGATCAATCCCTGGGATGGGATCGCATAGAGGCGCTGACCATGCGAACCGACCGCCGCAACCAGATCCGTCGGACCGCCGCGCCAAAGACAGGCATTCCGCCAATCCTGACTTCGCCACGGGCGAGAAAGCATCGCCTCCACATTGACCTCGCGGGCTCCGGGCCAGGCGGCGGCGCGATTGTTCCAAAACCCCATTCCAAAGGCCGAATTGACCGGCGAGCCCCGAAGCGCCTCCTCCAGGATCTCCGGCGGAACAATCGGCGCGCCGCGATGCACGAGGACGTCGCCGATGGCGGCCCACTGCCGCGCTCGCAGAAGAAAACCGGTCGCCAGGAGCGGATTCCCGGCGCCGTCTTCTAGATAACGTTGCCGGCCAAGACCCATCGGACGGAGCACGCGGGTTTCCAGGAAATGAGTCGGGTTCTCCTGGCGCGGCAGCAGGCGCCTTTGAAAAAACTCGTGAAAGACCTGGAGTGAGGCCGGACCATAGAGGAAAGCCTGGCCGGGACGAGCCAGAAGCGGCAAGAACAAGGCTCGGCTGTTTCGATTTTCGATGGCGTCGGTGTGCAGGAAAAAGGCGGGCTCAAGCCCGCTGGTGAAGTTCAAGAGCTCCCGGACGGTGATCCGCCGCTTGGCAGGGTCGCTCCGCCATTCGACCAGCGTATCCGAAACCGGCATGTCGAGAGAAAAGATCCCCTCCTGGACGGCCCGTAAGGCGGCCAGGATCCAGAATCCCTTCGTGCCGCTGAAGATCCGCCGCTTGCCATCCCCAGGAGCACCACCGGCCTCTTCCTCCCAACGGATTCTGCCCTTCTCCAACACGAGGAGAGCCGACCCGCCATGACGGGTGGAATAGGCCGACGCCGCCGCATAGCCCCGGCCTTCCCCGCGGTCACTGGCTTCGGCAGACCGCCACCCGACTGCCGCCGCCACGAGGAGCAGAAGCGACGCCCGCAAGAGGGAAAGCCCCTGCGAACGGCGAACCGATCTGCTGCAAGGGAGTCTGCCGGCTTTCAGAAAAGCTCCGTTTGATCGTTTTTGCCTCTTTCTGCGGACAGGCCCAGCTTTTCGTAAGCCCTCCGAGTCGCCACGCGTCCTTGCGGGGTGCGCTGCAGAAAACCTTCCAGAATCAGATAAGGCTCGTGAACCTCCTCGATCGTTCCCGCATCCTCTCCGACGGCGACGGCCAGAGTACCCAAGCCCACGGGTCCTCCCTCGAACTTGTAGACGATGGTTTCCAAAAGCTTCTTGTCCATCTCATCCAGGCCGTCCGCATCGATATCGAGCATCTCCAAGGCATGGTGCACCACCGACTCCGAGATCTCCTCGCCGGCCGCGCGAACGGCGGCGTAGTCTCGAACCCAGCGAATCAAGTTATTGGCCAGCCTAGGGGTGCCACGAGAGCGCCGGGCGATTTCCCAGGCACCCGACTCCGCCGTTTCCACCCCTAAGATCCTCGCGGAGCGCCGAACCACCCGGACGAGATCCTCGGCGCCGTAATACTCGACCCGATTGACGAGTCCGAAGCGACCTCGCAGAGGGGCCGTCAACATCCCCGCCCGCGTGGTCGCCGCGAAGAGGCTGAAATGGGGGAGGCTCAGACAGACGCTGCGGGCGGCAGGCCCCTGGTCGATCACGATGTCGATTCGGAAATCTTCCATCGCCGGGTAGAGGTACTCTTCCACTGCCCGGCTCAGACGATGGATCTCGTCGACAAAGAGGATGTCTCCCGGCTCGAGACCGCTGAGCAGGCCGGCCAGATCCGCCGCCCTCTCCAGCGTCGGGCCCGAGGTCAGCCGAAGATTGGCCCCCATCTCCTTCGCCAGGATATGGGCAAGAGTCGTCTTTCCCAGCCCCGGCGGTCCGCTGAAGAGGAGATGCGGCAGGGGCTCCTGCCTCCGCTGCGCGGCTTCCACCAGGACCGCCAGCCTCTCCTTGATCCGCGGTTGTCCGACGAACGCCTCCAGGGTGGAAGGGCGCAAGACCTCCTCCAGCCGCTCGTCCCGCTGCCCGCGAACCGCCGCCTCCGGGCTCTCTTTCACCGGGCCACCTTTCCTCCCGATCCTCGGAGCGCCTCTCGAATGAGCTCCTCCACGCCCGCGACCGGCAGCCGCTCCTGCGCCTGGCGAACCGCCTTTTCCGCCTCGGCCTCCCGATAGCCCAGAGCGAGCAGAGCAAGTCGGGCGTCTTTCCCGATGGAATCCTCGCCTACCGGCTTCCGGACCAGACCAAGGTCGGCGTCCACTTCCGGGAAACGATCGCGGAGCTCCACGATGAGCCTCTCCGCCGTTTTCTTTCCCACGCCTTTGATGCGAGAAAGCCACGCCTGATCCCCGCGCGCGACCGCCCCCCGCAACTCTTCCGGGGAGGTCGCTCCCAGAACCGAAAGCGCCGTTCTCGGCCCGATGCCGGGAACATGATCGACGAGCAGGCTGAAAAGCGCTCGCTCCTCTTCCCCAGCGAACCCCTAGAGCTCGATCCCCTTCTCCTGAACCTGGATGCGGGTGAAGAGCAGGACCTCCGCCGGAGGAGCGGGAAGCCTTTGATAGGAACTCAAAGAGACGAAGATCTCGAAGCCGAGCCCCTGAACCTCTAGACAAACCTTGGCGGGGGAAGAGCGAATCAGCTGACCGCGCAGGTATCCGATCACAGAGCTCTCCGCGAGGCGAGGGCACGTCTTCGCGCGGAGGCATGCGCCAGAGCCACGGCCACCGCGTCGGCGGAATCGGGCGGAAGGTTCTCCCGCAGGCCGAGAAGGCTACGGACCATGAACGCTACTTGAGCCTTCCGGCTGGCTCCATAGCCCGTCGCGGCCGTCTTTGCGCGGCGGGGAGGATACTCAAAGACGGGAACGCCGGCATGCGCCGCGGCCAGGAGGGCGACCCCCCGGGCGGCGCCCAACTGGATCGCAGTCCGGTGGTTCTGCACGTAGATCACCGTCTCGATCGCAACCTCTTCGGCCTTCTGCTCCACGAGAACCTGGCTCACGCGCCCATAAATTTCCCGAAGGCATTCGAACTCGGACCTTTTCGCGCCCACGGCGATGACCCCGGAATCGAGCAATCGCTCACTTCCCGGAAGCAGCTCGAGAACGCCGTAGCCCGTTCGTCGCAGGGAAGGATCGATTCCCAGGATCCGCACGTGATCCTCGTATTGAAGGGCACTCTTCGCGAAGGGTCAAGGAATCCTTCGGAAGACTCTCCCTTCTTATCCGATTCCCCCTTGGACAATCTGCTCCGCGGCAAATTGTCTCTGGGTTCGTACCAGGAGGGGAAGGGAAAGGAGCTGACATCCGCAAGAAAAGGCGACCAGCAAAACCGGCGAACGGTCGTAGAGGAGACCCATGAGCGCGCTCCCGCCGAACCAGGCAAAGCCGTAGGCCATGTTGAAGAGCCCGTATCCGGTGCCCTGGCGCCGATCCGGCACCAGCTCCGCCACCGCCGCTCGAATCACCGACTCCTGGACTCCCATCCCGACTCCCCAGAAGAGCACGCCCACCAAAACGGGTCCGATCCCATGCCCCAGGAAGAGCAGCGGAGCCGCCAGAGCCCCTAAGACCACCAGGCCCCGTAGGGATGCAAACCCTTTGCGATCGAAGAGCCGGCCGGCCCAAAAGGCCGCCCCGGCGTCGATCCCCATCGCAAGAGCATAGAGCAGGGGCACTCCTTGCGGGGCGACCAGTCCGGTCTTTGCGGCGTGAAAGGCGACCAGGGCGAAGTCGGCGTAGCCCGCCGCGACGCAGCCGACCGCCGCCAGATAGCTCCAGAAAGCGGAAGGCAAGCGCCGCGAGCTGTTTTCCGCCTCTTCTCCCGCTCCCTCGAGGATCCCTCGGGAGTTCTGCCACCGACCGTACGATCCGCGGGCCAACCCGAGAGCCGCAAAGGAGAAGAGAGCGGGGAGAGCAAGCAGCAGGAAGCCCGTCCTGTAGCCACCCTGACAGGCCAGGACCAGAGCTACCGTCAAAGGACCCAGGACCGCGCCGATCTGGTCCATCGCCTCATGCAGGCCGAAGGCGCGTCCCCGCCCGAAATCCTTCGTTGCCGCTGCAAGCAGGACGTCCCGCGCCGGCGTTCGAATCGCCTTCCCTAGCCGCTCGGCGACTACGAGCGCCGCCGCCGCGGGCCATCCCGAAACAAGCCCCAAGAGCGGCACAGCCAAGAGGTTCACGCCATATCCCGAAAACGTAAGCCGCCAGAAGGAGCGCGTTCGATCCGCCAGAACGCCGGAAAAAAGCCGGAGCCCGTAGCCTGCAAGCTCTCCCATGCCGGCGACGAGGCCAACCGCCGCCCCACTCGCACCCAAGCTGCCCAAAAAAGGGCCGAGAATCGAACGCGCCCCCTCGTAGGTCATGTCCGCGAAGAGACTGACGGCACCGAAGAGCAGGATGATGCGCAGAACGGCGCTTTCGGAACGGACCTGCCTTCGGCCGCCTTCACTCATGGGGAAGGCGCCTATACCGAAAAGCTCTTCCCGCAGGAGCAGTGAGAGGATGCGTTCGGATTCCTCACGACAAAGCCCCGATTCTGAAGGTCATCCGAGTAATCCAAGATGGACCCGGCGAGAAAGAGGGCGCTCTTCGGGTCGACGACCAGCCGTACCCCGCCCGCTTCGACCAAGATGTCCTTCTCCCTGAGCCGATCGACCAGATCCATCTGGTACTGCAGCCCCGAGCAGCCACCTCCCACCACGGCGATCCGAAGCGCTCCGCCTACCTTGTCAGAATCCTGGAGAAGGCGGGAGAGCTCGCGGGCCGCCTCGCTCGTAATCTGGCAAAGCTTCTCGCTGCCCACCGTGTAAGAAACCAAAGACGCTCCTTCCATTGTCTCTCCGCCGGGGGAATGTTCCCCCTCTCCTTCTCCCTGGTCAAGCTCGCAACTGCGGACTCGCACTGCTCATTCAGGCCGACCGCCTCGCCATCCGCCAGATGGCGAGCAGCCCGCTTCTCCTCTACGTCAACCCGAGAACATCCTCCATCGAGTAGACTCCCGGAGGCTTTCCTACTACCCAGCGCGCCGCCCGTAGAGCCCCGAACGCGAAGGTATCCCTTGTCTCAGCCCGGTGCGTGAGCTCCAGAACTTCTCCGGCGCCGCCGAAGAGGACGGTATGGAGTCCGACGATCTGCCCTGCGCGGATCGCATGGATCCCGATTTCCTCCCGCTTTCGCGGCCCGGGTTCCCCCGCCCTTCCATGCCGTGCGACCTGCTCCAGCGAGAGCCCGCGCACCTCGGCGATGATTTCCGCCAAGCGGCGCGCGGTTCCACTGGGCGCATCCCGTTTCCCACGATGATGCGCTTCCACGATCTCCGAATCAAACTCGCCTCCGAGAACCGCAGTCGCCTTCCGCACGAGGTAAAAGAGAAGATTAACCCCCGTGGAAAAGTTGGGCGCCCAAACAATGGGAATCCTCTCCCCCGCCCGGCGCACCCGACAGGCCTCCTCGGGGAAGTGGCCCGTCGTCCCGACCACCAGTGGCTTGCCTTCTTCGGCGCTCGCTTCGGCGATGACGGTGGAAAACGCGTGCGAGCTAAAGTCGATCGCCACGTCGCTCCGCGCGAGCGCCGGCTTCGGAGGATCTCCTTGGTCGATTTCTCCCGCAATCTCCCAGTCGCCCACCCGACGCGCCTGCTCGAGAACCGCCGTCCCCATGCGCCCCTTAGCACCTATCACGGCTAGACGAGTCATTCGTTCCCCTTTTTCCTACTCCATTCCCACGAGCGAGAGCGTCTTCTCCAGTCGAGCCCGGCTGCTCGGCTGGAGGGGGACCAGCGGCAAGCGGACATCGGGTGCCATCCAACCTTGAAGCGAGAGAGCCGTCTTGATCGGCACGGGATTGGTCTCCACGAAAAGATCGCGAAAGAGCGGGTAAAGACGCCGATGAAGACGTTCGGCTTCCTGGAGGTTGCCGGAGAGAAAGGTGCGCACCAAGTCGACGACCGCCTTGGGCAGGAGATTCGAGGCAACGCTGATCACCCCGACC
>JAQUAR010000067.1 GCA_028687155.1 Methylacidiphilaceae bacterium
GCTGATCGTCGACTATCTCCAGCTTCTGTGTTCCGATTCCGCACAGGCCCGCGCCAACCGACAGGTAGAGATAGCGGAGATTTCGAGAGGCTTGAAGGGACTCGCCAAGGAGCTGGATATCCCGGTAATCGTCCTGGCCCAGCTCAATCGGCGCGTCGAAGAGGGCAAGGCGGAACCCGCGCTCCACCATCTTCGCGAGTCGGGCGCAATCGAGCAAGATGCCGACGTGGTCCTCTTGCTCCACCGTCCCGACTCCCCAGAAGAGAGTTCACCGACGGAGATCCCGTATTCTCTCCACGTGGCCAAGCAGCGGAATGGGCCGACCGACAAGATTGCGATTCGCTTTAATGCGCTTTACACTCGTTTTGAGGATCCGGTACGCCACAACGGTTAGAGCCGAGGTCTCTCGCTCCTTTGCCTCCCAGGAGCCGGCATGGGCGTTTTCCCTACGTTGGAGGTTGGCCGGATTCGGTCGATCGTCTATAAGCTCTAGCCTCTACGGCTAAATACGGGAACGTCTTGCACTCCTTCTTCTTTCCGCGCTCCGGCGCACGCTCGCCTTTGCTCGGAAATCTGCTGCGACGGATGCGTCGCTTTGCTCTTCGCGCCTCTTTCCTCTTCGCGGATGCCTTGAAGGGCTGGCTTCGTCACAAGGCTCCCAAGATGGGTGCTGCCCTCGCTTGCTACACGATCTTTTCGATCGCGCCGATGATCCTGTTCCTCTTCTCGTTCACAAGCATTCTTTTTAGCATGAAGGAAGCGCAGTCCTACCTTGCCCAGGCGCTCCACGACTTGGGTGGAGCGCCCATGGCATCGGCGGTTCAAATGCTCCTGACCACCGCATGGCCGCCGCATCCCGGCACGCCGGCGGCTCTGTCCGCGACCGTTTCCCTGCTTTTCGGCGCTTCGGGTGTCTTCGTTGAGTTGCGTGACTCCCTCAATACCATCTGGGGAGTCACCGAGAGGAATCAGGGGCCTCTCCTCGCGCTGATCTGGGATCGCGCGGTTTCCTTCGCGATGGTTGCCGTCGTGGGGATGCTGCTGCTCGTCGCTCCGCTCGCTGTCACGACCATGGATGCCCTCTCCCAACCGCTCTCCAACGCCTTTCCTTGGTACCCGGCTTTCTATGAAATCGCACGGGTGCTTACCTCCTTCCTGGTCGTCGTGCTTCTTTTCGCGGTTCTCTTCCGCGTCCTGCCGCAAGGACCCGTGTCCTGGAAGGAGGCTTTTTTCGGAGGGATCGGAACTGCGCTGATGTTCGAAGTCGGTCGCTCCGGGTTGAGCTTCTTTTTGAGCCACAGCTCGATCGCCTCGCTCTACGGCGCCGTGGGATCTCTTCTGATCCTTCTCCTCTGGATCTACTATTCCGCCCAGATTTTCTTTCTCGGCGCGGAACTCACCAGAGCCTACGCGTACCGCTTCGGGTCCGGCCGCGCGACGCACCGCAGGCATCCGACATGACCGGACGCCGCGCCTTTTTGCGACGGAGCTGGGAACCCCCGAGCGAGGAATCAGAGGAAAGCGGTAAGAGGGCTTGTCGGGACCGCCTGCGCTGGACGCGGCGACCGGCCAAGGCGGTAGGCGATCCGACCCGCTTCGACGGCCATCCGGAATGCTCGCGCCAAGGCACAGGGATTCTCGGCGACGGCGATCGCGGTGTTGACCAGGACGCCGTCGGCCCCGAGCTCCATGGCGGCCGCCGCATGGGAGGGGGCGCCTACGCCCGCATCCACGATCACCGGGACTTCCGCCTGCTCCACGATGATTTCCAATTGAGCCCTGGTTTCCAGGCCGCGCATCGAGCCGATCGGAGAGCCAAGCGGCATGACCGCGCCGACTCCCACCTCCTCGAGCCGCTTTGCCAGGACCGGATCGGCATTGATGTAGGCAAGCACAACGAAACCTTCTTGGACCAACACCTCGGCGGCGAGGAGTGTTTCCACCGGATCGGGCAGAAGATAGCGGCTTTCCGGGTGAATCTCGAGTTTCACCCAGCGTGGCATCCCGGCGGCGGCACCGAGACGGGCCAGCCGCACCGCCTCCTCCGCGTTTGCCGCACCGCTCGTGTTTGGCACGAGGAGGAATCGTTCCGGATCAAGGTAGGAGAGGATGTTCTCTTCCGGTCGGACTTCTCCCATTTCCGCTCGCCGCAAAGCCACGGTTACGATCTCGGTCCCGCTTTCCTCGAGCGCTTCCGCCATGAGGGCATGGGAACCAAATTTTCCGGTGCCGATCAGCAGACGCGAAGAAAAAGTCCGACCGGCAATCAGGAATGGATCACTCTTCTCCTCTGGGCTCATCTGTCCACTGGTTCGATTCTGCACGGCTTTCCCCCTCGGCTTTCTATTCCGGGAGCCAGTCGACTCCCGCGCTGGCAGGCAGCATCCCTATTTCTCTTCCCCGCCTCAGGAAGAGCTCAATGGCCTGCCGACCTTCGGTGCCGTAATCGAAGGTGCGTTCATTCGCGTACATTTCCACAAACTGATCGAGCTTTTCGGTGCTCAATCCCCGGGAAAACCCTGCGGCGTATTGCAAGGCTTCGCTCCGGTGCTCTAATCCCCACCGGATGCTTTCCCGAAGCAGCCGTGCGCACTCCCTGGCGAGATCGATCCCCAGAGTTTTGCGCAGCGCATTCCCTCCCAGAGGAAGAGGGAGGCCCGTTTCCTCCTTCCACCAGTGGCCGAGATCGACGCAGAGTGCCAACCCCTCGTCCGCATAGGTGAGTTGCCCTTCATGGATCACTAGGCCGGCTTCCGCCTCCCCCGAACGCACGGACTCCAAGATGCGATCGAAGGGGCGCACGATGAGGGGAAGCTTCTCCGGGCCGATTCCAAGATAGAGGCTCAGGGCCATCACTGCGCTCGTCTTCCGCCCCGGAATGGCAATTCGTGCGCGGGAAAGCTCCTCCCGGGTCATGCTTCGCGCCGAGACGACACGGGGCCCATAGCCCTCTCCCATGCTTCCGCCGCAAGGGAGAAGCCAGTAGTTTTCCCGCAGAAAGCCGTAGGCGTGAATCGAAACGGCGGTCAGATCGATCGCCTCTTTCCGCGCTAACTCGTTGAGGCTCTCGATATCTGTCACCTCTTGGCGAAACCGGATGGCCCCACTCGGAAGCTTTCCGGCCACCAAGGCGTAAAACATGAACGCATCGTCCGCATCCGGAGAATGCCCCAGGCTGATTTCCCTCTGTCCACTCAGTGTCATCCCTTCCCTATTCCAACGGACCCACCGTGAAGTCAACCACAGGGTTGATTCGGGTTTCTTTTCCGTGTTGCGCTCGCCCGAGCAGCCTGTCCCACAAAGTTCGTGCCCGAGGCGCAGCAGAACGCTTGTGAAACCGGCAGGCTAGAATTCCCTTGGCTCCCTCGCCTCCTTGCGGCAAAAGAAAATCAGAGCACCCCTTTCGTCTCTTCCGCGGAGGAATCGACCAGATCCGATCGACTTATGCCGCTTTCCACCATTCTGGTAACGCATCCCGACTTTGCCCGGCATCCCACCCCGCGAGGCCATCCGGAGAGTCCGGAAAGGATCACGGCAACCCTGCCGCGCCTGCGCTCCTCCCTCCCGAAAACGATCCGTTGGGTCGAACCCCGGATGGGGGAACGCGATCTTCTTCGCTTCGTGCACACCCCGACGCATATCCGGCGGGTCGAGGAGGCCTCGCACAACGGCCTGATCCTCCTCGATGAAGGGGATACCTTCGCGGGACCGCACTCTTTCGACACTGCGCTCTTGGCGGTTGGGGCGGCAGCGACGGCAGTCGACCAAGTCGCTTCCCGAGAAGCGGCCAACGCCCTTGCGCTCGTCCGACCGCCCGGCCACCATGCCCGGCCGAATGCTGCCATGGGCTTCTGTCTCTTGAACACCGTAGCGGTCGCGGCCCGGTATGCACAGAGGAAATATGGCTATCGGCGCATCCTGATTCTCGACTGGGATCTCCACCATGGCAACGGCACGCAGGAGATCTTCGAGGAGGACGCGTCCGTCCTTTTCATTAGCCTCCATGAGCAGCCGCTCTATCCAGGCACGGGGCATGCCTCGGAACGCGGCAGAGGGGAGGGAGAGGGCTTTACCTTGAATCTGCCGATGAAGCCCGGATCGGGCGACGCTGAATACAGGACCGCCTTCGAAGAAAAGGTTCTTCCCGCCGCTGATGGGTTCCAGCCCGAGTTCGTCCTCGTTTCTGCGGGATTCGATGGGCATCGGGATGACCCCTTAGGTAATCTTCTGCTCAGCGAAGATGGGTTTGCGGAGATGACGACTCTCATCCGCGGGGTCGCCGATCGCCACTGCCGAGGCAAGCTCGTTTCCGTGTTGGAAGGGGGGTATCACCTCGACGCCCTGGCCCGCTGCCTTCACGCGCATCTCTGCGCCTTGGAAGCTGCCTAGCCTGCCTAGGGCGGCCCTCCGGCCGCCGGGGCCGCTTGCTTGCTTTTGAGTCCTTCCAGGTAGAGCGTGATCGCCAAGGCGTCCGCGTGACTCATCCGATAAGGCGGCATGGGCAGTCGTGGATATTTGCCGGCGGGGGTCATCCCCGTCTCCAGGAATTGGACCATGTCCGCCTGGCTCCACCCTTCCGGCAGGCCCGCGATGGATGGTGCCTCGCGCACGAGCGTGCCGGTGGTTTCTGTGCCGAGCCCTGGAACGAATCCCCCTTGCAACCATTTGTCGCGGAGCAGCTCCCCTCGTTCATTGCGGGGCGTATGGCATTCGCTGCAGAGGGCGACCGCTTCGACGAGGTATTTCCCATGCTGGATTCGCTCTCCGGCTCGCTCTCCCGGCCCTTTTTCGGTCGGTCGCTCCTTTTCCGCGGTGGCCGTTTCCATCGGCTCATCCGGAAGTTGTCGTAAAAACTCCTCATCCTGTCCGAAGCAACTCTTCCCGCAGAAGAGCCCGATCGTCGTCACGATCAGCCCGACATGACGCGACCATCTAACAAACATGCTTCCTTCCTCCATGTACGATGCGTCGGGGAGGCCGTCGTACCCATGCCTGGGCTCCCCGATTTTCCGCCTTCACTTGCAGACAGCTTCCCGCTAACCCCGCGCTCGACGCAACACGCGTCATTGCCTCTGCCACCTCTGCCCCGTGCCCGTCCGCAAGCGCCATCAGGGTTGACCCCGCTCCACTCAGATAAAAACCGAGGGCTCCAGCTTCGTAGGCGCTCTTCCGGATCCTTTCCCATCCCGGGATGCGCTCGACCCGAGCGGGCTCATGCCAGCGGTCTTCGAAGAGCCCGCGCAACCCTTCGTATCGGCGCAAGCAGATGGCGGCGGCGATCCCGGCAGCCCGCTGCAGGTTCCAAACCGCGTCCCGCAGCGAAACGGCTTGAGGCAGGACCGAACGGGCCCATTTCGTCTCCATCTCCATCTCGGGGACAAAAGCCACAAATTCCAACCGGCTTCCCAGCGGCACTCGTGTCTGGCCGCTGCCGGTGGAGATCGTGAATCCTCCAAGGATCGCGGCTGCAACATTATCGGGATGGCCCTCCAGCTCACTGCCCAACGCCACCAGCTGCTCACGCGAGAGCGGCCGTCCCCGGACTTCGTTCAATCCCACCAAGACTCCTGCGCGCACCGTGGCGCTGCTCCCCAAGCCCCTCGCGCAAGGAACATCGCCGGAAATCGTGCATTCGAAAGGCGGGCTCGGGGAGCCCGTCTCCCTGGCAAACGCCGCCGCCGCTTCCTGCGTCATGGGATGCGGGGGGCCGGCAGGCTCCGCGCCGCCGATCCGCAACAGAATCCAGTTATATAAGTGCAAGGCGGCTCCGAATGTATCGAAGCCCGGTCCGAAGTTTGTGGTCGTCGCCGGCACGCGGACCCGGCATTCGACCGGCCCGGCCTGCTCCTCCACTCCTCGCGCGGAAAGAGAATCCATAAACGCCGTAGCGGCTGCGAAAGGGGTCATGATATCGTCACGCGCAAGGAAAAATCCATCGCCTTCGCGCTGTGGGTCAATGCCCCGACGGAGATGAAGTCGACGCCGGTTTGTGCAATCGCACGAACGTTTTCCAAGGTCACACCCCCGGAAGCCTCGAGCCGCATGCTTCCGTTCACGATCTGAACCGCTCTCTGCAACTCCTCCACGCTCATATTGTCCAGGAGCAGGAGATCGAGCGGGAGGGAACGGAGCTCCGCCACCTCATCCAGGCTCTGCGCCTCCACTTCGACGCGGACCAGCGGCCGCAAGCGGCGAATCCGATCCGCTCGCAAGCCCAGCTCCTTGCTCCACGAACCCGGGTAGGCCGCCTTGAGTAGCGCCAAGTGATTGTCTTTCACGAGCACATGGTCTCCGAGCGAAACGCGATG
The DNA here is from genome assembly GCA_028687155.1 of Methylacidiphilaceae bacterium. Lineage (GTDB taxonomy): Bacteria > Verrucomicrobiota > Verrucomicrobiia > Methylacidiphilales > Methylacidiphilaceae > Methylacidimicrobium. The sequence continues at coordinate 6,309 of JAQUAR010000067.1, forward strand.
GTTGGCCCCGCCGCCGCAACGGACGGCGTACTTTTCCAGCGATCGCAAGCCCGCAAGCGTCTTCCTCGTATCGAGGAGTCGAGCAGCCGTCCCATCGATCCTTTCGACGAATCGCCGGGTGAGCGTGGCCACACCCGAGAGATGCTGGAGGAAGTTGAGCGCGGTTCGCTCCGCGGCCAAAATCTGCGCCGCCGGTCCCGATACCGATAAGACCGTCGCTGAGGCTTCGACGAGTTTGCCCTCTTCGCATTCCCGTTGCAGCCGCAGACCTTCCCGGGAGACTTCCCGAAAGACGGCCTGCACCACGGGCAGCCCGCAGACGACGCCCTGCTCCTTGGCCAAGATCTCCGCCCGACAAGATACCTCTTTCGGAAGAAAGCTGCTGGAGGTCACGTCCCCTTGGCCCAAATCCTCTTGTAAGGCGCGGCGGATGGCCTCCCGCGCCTCTTCTCCCAGCAGCTCCATGGCCCCAGGCTAATGAACGGGACCAAAAGAGGGAAGCTCCATCCTGCCGAAAGGAGGCTCTTTCTCCTTGCGGGAGAACCACCGTCATGTCAAAAGGGGTCTTCACCTGCAGACTCGTGAAGGGCCGCAAACCCCAAGCCAAACGAGGAAGCCGCATCGGGCCTCGACGCGGGGGTCATCCGCTGCGCGGCATCCTCCGCCGAAACGCCAACGATCATCCATGCCCCTCTCCGGCGACCTAAGCGAACTCCCCTTCCCGGAAATTCTCCGGCTGCTGCGCGAACGAAATGGGAATTTGCAGATTACGGACAAAGCCACGGGGGAGCGCTTCTCGTTCAGCCTGTTCGCGGGAAAGCTTGTTTCCGCTTCCGATGCAGACCGGCCGATCCCCGATACGCTCGCGTTGCATTCGGCGATCCAGCGACTCTCCACCAACGAACGAGCCTCCTTCGTGTTTCAGGAAGAGAGTGCGGGCATGGACGAGCGGCTCGGCGGCTTATCGATCCCCCTCGACCAGATCCTGCGTTCCTCGCTGGCAGCCATCGGCTCTCCGGAGCGCCTCGCCGCCCATCTGCCGCATCCAGGTACCCGCTTCCGTGCGGCGGCAGAG
>JAQUAR010000068.1 GCA_028687155.1 Methylacidiphilaceae bacterium
TTTTCCCGGAAGGGGTTGGCATCTACGATCAGAGCAATGGGATCGGCGCTCACGAAGTGATCATCGAGACGCCGGGTCCGGATCAGGAGCTCGAGGATCAACCTCCGGGGGCCATCACCGACGTGCTGCGGGCCTATCGGGCTCGGATCACCGACTTGGTCCAAGACATCCGCTTTCGCTACATCTTCGTTTTCAAGAACGTCGGCATGCTCGCGGGAGCTTCCCTACGCCACCCCCATTCTCAACTGATCGCACTCCCGATCGTCCCTCGCGCCGTCGAAGAGCAGATGGAGACCGCCCGCGCCCACTTCGAGCTCAAGGAGCGAAGCCTCTTCGCCGATGTCTTGCAGGCCGAGATGAGATCGGGAGAGCGGCTGGTCTACGAAAACTCGGCATTCGCCTCCTTTTGTCCTTGGGCTAGCCGCTTCGCCTTCGAAACATGGATCATGCCGAAGTTTCCCGCGGCGCACTTCCACACGCTCGACGATTATCACCTGGGCCTGCTTGCGGAGGCGCTCCGCCACGTCCTTCGCCGGATCCGGAAAGGGCTCCAGAAGCCCGCCTATAACCTGATCCTTCAGACAGCCCCCTTTCACCAGACGCGGATCCGGGAATCGGTCCCCGCCGAAATGGAGTTTCGCTGGCATATCGAAATCCTTCCCCGGTTGGCGCAGGCCGCCGGGTTTGAATACGGCACGGGGTTCTACATCAACACCACCTTCCCGGAGGAGGCCGCGAGCTTCCTCCGTCGGGTTCGTGAGGAAACTTAGCATGCGGCTTTCGCACTTCGGCCAAGGCAAAGGGGACCCTTCCTGGCTCATTCCCCAGGGTGCGTCCAAAGGAGCGTCGCCATGAATGTCGTCCTCCTCTGGCATATGCACCAGCCGGACTACGTCGATCGGCAGACCGGGAAGGCCCGCACGCCTTGGGTCCGTCTCCATGCGGTGCACAGCTATCTCGATATGATCGAGATGGTCGAGCGATTTCCCACGCTGAAGGTCGCGTTCAACTTCACCCCCGTTCTGCTCGAGCAGCTCGTCGAGATCGGGGCAGGCAAGGTGATCGATGACTGCGAAGCCTGGAGCCGCATCCGGGCCGAGAGCCTCGCGCAGGGGGAGAAGGAAAAGATCCTCGAGCACTTCTTCCGCGCCAATTTCGACACGCTCATCCGCCCTCTGCCGCGCTTTTGGGAACTCCTGAATCAACGCGGCCGCGCCGTCGACTTTCAGAACCTGGCAGAAGTGACCAACCTCTTCTCCGCCCAGGACTATCGCGATCTGCAGACTCTTTACAATTTGGCCTGGTGCGGCTTTGCGGCTTACCAGGCCTACCCCTTGCTCCGCGAACTGCGCGCACAGGGGCGGGACTTTACCGAAGACCAGAAGAGCCAACTGCTCGATCTCCACCGGGAGATCGTCCGGACGGTGCTCTCCCGCTACCGGGCGGCGGTCGAACGGGGCCAGGTCGAGATCACGACCTCTCCCTACTGCCATCCGATCCTGCCGCTGCTCCTGGACACCAGTCTTGCCCGCCGGTCGATGCCCCACGTCAATCTGCCCCCCCAATTCTCCGCTCCGGAAGACGTGCGGAGCCATCTGGCCCTCGCCCAGGAAATGATGCGAGAGGTTTTCGGAGCACCGGCCCGAGGGCTCTGGCCCTCGGAAGGGTCGGTTGCCCCCGAACTCATTCCCTTCTTTCGCGAGGCGGGTTTCGATTATTTCTTCACGGACGAGGCGATTCTGTTCCGCAGCTTGGAGCTGGATCCGCGCTGGCGCGGCAGGAACGTCGATCACATGGTTCTCTTCCAAGGATGGACGGTGAGTTGGGGAGGGGCCACGGTTTCCGCCCTATTCCGCGAAAGGCCCCTTTCGGATTTCGTCGGCTTCCGAGCCTCGCAGAATCCCCCGGATCAAGCCGCCAATTTTCTCCTCCACCACTTCGAGAATATCTGCCAGGTGGCGACTTCCGAAGAGGCGGCCCTCTTGATCGCCCTGGATGGCGAAAACGCCTGGGAGGCTTTCCCGGACGGAGGAGAACGTTTTCTCTCTTCCCTCTATCAAGGTCTCACGACCCACAGCCGCCTTCGGACCTCGCGGCCGGGCGACTACTTCGACGCCTACCGGCCGAAAGTCGAGCTGGGCGCACTCCATACGGGCTCCTGGATCAACGCCGATTTTGATATCTGGATCGGCGATCCCGAGGAGAACCGTGCCTGGGAATGGTTAGGGCGAACCCGCCAGTTCCTGCGTCGGATCGGGGAAGACCGGTTGCTGCCCGCGGAAAAGACGGCGGCGGCGATGCGCTCCCTCTACGCGGCCGAGGGAAGCGACTGGTTCTGGTGGTATGGGCCCGACTTCTCGACCGACTCCGACCTCCTCTTTGACGAGATCTTTCGCACGCATCTGCGGAACGTCTACCTGGCCCTTGGATTTTCTCCTCCTCCCTATCTCGACTTCCCGATCTGTGCCCCCACGGTTCCCACGCCCTATGCGATTCCGCGCCTCTACATCCATCCGCAGCTTACGGGCCGATTGGACAACTTCTTCGATTGGGTGGGAGCCGGTACCGTGGACGCCCTTGTCCAACAGACAGCCATGTTCCAACCGAACCGGTTGGGCCAGAAACTCTACTTCGGCTTTGACGAAGAACATTTCTATCTGCGGATCGATTTTGCCGGCGCCCCGGAGGAGGTCGAGGTGGAGTTCCTCTCCCCACAGATCCGTCGCGTGACGGCGTCCGTTCTGCCGACCGGATCCTGGAAGGTCCGCACCGAACATTCCGATGATGCGGTTCTCTTCTCCGCCGCCGACGAACGGGGCGTAGCCGCCTGGGAGGACTTCTTTGTTCTCATGGTGCCAGTCGCAGCGCTCGGATGGAAAGAGAAGGATCCGGTCAGCTTTTTCGTTCGCCTGCTGCGTGAAAAGCTCGTGCTGGAAAGATACCCGGAGCGGGGAACGATCGACTTCTTGTTTCCGTCCAGGGATTTCGAAGCCCGTCAATGGTTCGTCTAGACTCCATGCAGTTGGTTTGGGTCGTCCACTTTCATCAGCCCTTGGGCAACTTCCCGGAAACCTGCCGCCGCTTCCTGGAACGGGTCTGTCGCCCTTTTTTGACTGCCTTGGAACGCCATCCGCACATTCGCATGGGGCTCCACTTTTCGGGTACATTCCTCTCCTACCTGGAACGCGAGGAGCACGGACTCCTGGAGCAGATCCGCCGGATCGTAGCCCGCAGTCAGGTGGAGCTATTGGGCGGCGGCTTCTACGAGCCCATCTTAAGCATGATTCCTCGGGAAGACGCCCTGGCGCAGCTCCGAAAAACCGTCGCCTGGCTCCAGGAGCATTTTGGCGTGACCCCGCGCGGCGCCTGGCTGCCCGAATCGGTCTGGGAACCCTACTTTCCGGCTCTCCTGGCGGAAGGAGGCTGCGACTACGTCCTGCTGGAAGACAATCTGCTGGAACGAGCGGGCATGGAGCGAGTCGAGCTCTGCCATCCCTTTTTGACCAGCCATCTGTCCGCTACCATTTCCCTCTTGCCGATCTCTTCCCGCCTTTCGGCGGAGATCCCCTTCCGGCCGCTCCGGGACATTCACGCCTCCCTTGTGCAGCTCTGGCACCGGCCGGAGCCGCAGATGTTGATCCTGGCGCAGCGTGCGGAGGCTTATGGCTTTTGGCCTTCCACCTTCCATCGATTTTACGAGGAAGCGGTTCTGGAAGAGTGGCTGACCTACCTGGAGAGCCAGTCAGAACGGCTCGCCATGTCCCTGCCCTCGGAAGCTACGGACGGGCGCTGGCCCCGCGTTTTTTTGCCATCCGGTGCGCGGACCGACCTAGAGGGTTATGCGCTTCCGACAACCGCAAGCCGTTCCTACTTTGCCGTGCGGGAAGACCTGTCACACCGCTTCGATGCGGATCGCTTCTTCCGCTTCCTCCATGGAGGAGCTTGGCAGGAGTTTTTCGAAAAGTATTCCGAAGCGAACTGGATGCACAGCAAGATGCTCTCGCTTGCCCGACGATGCCGAGGGCTCCCGGATGCGGACTCCCTGGCCTGTCGGGATCAGCTGCTCGCAGCGCAGGAGCACACTCCTTATTGGCACGCGCTCAGCGGCGGGCTTTTTGCCAACTACTTGCGGGATGCCGTCTATCGTTTACTCCTCCAAGCCGAAGAGGAGATCGATCGGATTTCTCCTCCTCCGGCGACCGAAATAACGGATCTCGATGGGGATCGCGAGCCGGAAGTCATCCTGCGGACTCAGATCTGCCGCGCGATCGTTGACCCGGATTACGGCGGCTCTCTTGTGGAGATGGCCTTTCTGCCGTCTCATTACAATGTCTCCAACACCCTGCGTCGGCATTCCCAGGTCTATCCTGACCTCCCTTCCGGAGAGCCGGTCGAGGACTGGCATCGTCGTCATCTCTTCCAGGAACACTTCGTCCGGAGCGAAACCTCCCTCTCCCAATTCGAGAAGGAGTCCTACATCGAGTGCGGAGACTTCGTGAACCTGCCGTATCGCATCGTTTCGGTTGCGGAGGAAGGGGGAGCGCGGCGACTCTTCCTCGAACGAGAGGGAGGGATCTATCTCGACCAGGAACGAAGAGCACTCCGCTGCCAAAAGCTCTTCGAGCTCGAGGAGCCCGATGTCCTTCGGATTCGATACACGATCATCAACGAGAGCGAGCTACCGCTCGAACTCCTCTTTGTCTGCGAAGCAAACTACAGCTTTCTCGCCCCTGAGGGGAACCGATTCGTCTCCATCGAGGGGGAGCAGCTTCCCTGCGGCCTCCTTTTTGAAAAATCCGGGATCCAGTCTTGGGATCTGGTCGACGAGATCCGTTCCTTGCGTTGGGCCTGGACGCTGCCCGAGGGGCCATGCACGCTCTGGCATCACCCGGTCTATACCATCGGCTATGCCAACGGAGAGTTTGAGCACAACTATCAGGGTGCGGCTCTCGGAATCGTCTGGCCCCTTCACCTTGCTCCGCAGGAAAGGCAACTGTTTACGATTTTCACCCGATTTCAACATCTCCAAGGTTGATCTCCGAGAGGCTTCTCTCTACTCTCCTGCGCAAGGGATGAAAAAGATCTTTCTGGTTTCATTAAGCTTGAGTTTCTTTGTCCTCGGCTGTGCATCTCCGTCAAAGAAAGTAAAGAGCGGTGAGTCGGCAGGCGCCAGTTCGGGCTCGATGCCCCAGCCCGCCAACCAGCCGGAATCGGCTGCTGCGAATCAACCGACCGGCACATCTCCTTCTTCTTCCTCACCGTCGGGAGCCCCGTCCAGTCAGACACCGGCGACCGGCCAGTACAAGCCGTGGGGACAGGAAGGCCAGTCTTCCGGGGGCGGGGCACCCTCCACTGCGGCCACAAGGTATCCCAAGGGGGTTGCCGTCGACGGGAAACCGGGTTACGTGAAAAGCCCCTACGCTCCGGAAGCGGGGCTCGTCGATGTTCGCGGCTTTCCGTCGGGAACGGAGGTGCGTTGCCCTTACACGGGCAAGATCTTCGTCGTTCCGTAAGCCTGCGGGCTAGCAGCCGTTCAGGGTTCCCGCTGCTCCCTTGCAGCGGCGCATCGCTGATCCAGCATGCTAACCGCCATATCTCACAAGCTTTCTCCTACGGCTTGCACAAAGGCTGTTGCCGCCATTTGCCGCGGGCAGCCGTGCTGCCGGAAACCCTCACCCGTCTGCGGATGAATGGCGCTCCGGGCTCGCAGCCTGTTCTCACAAAGTTCGTACCCAAGGCACGGCGCAGGTCTTCCCCCGGAGCGGAGTAAAGACCTTCTGCGAGGAAGGACAGCAAGTCCCAACGCAGCGGCCAGGCCTATTTCGCAAGCCGCAGAAAAACGCTTGAGAGAGGCAGAGGTAGGCAGGCGGGTTACTGCCGCGCGACGACCTTCTCGCCGGTTGGTGGCGCGATCTGCGAAAGCTGACCCATATCCTTGAGCCAAGCCTCGTAGTCGCTCTGGCTATCGACAACGAGAAACCCTTTCATCGCAAAGTGGCCGACGCCGCAGAGTTGGCCGCAAGCGATTTCAAAACGGCCCGTGTGCGTCGGCGTGAACCAGACCGGAATCGTCAAGCCGGGAACTGCGTCACGCTGAATGCGCATCTGGATGACGTAGTAGTTATGAACGACGTCCCGGGAGCCCAGGTAAATTAAGACGGGTTTGCCGACGGGCACGTGCATCTCGTTCATCGTGATGATGTCATCCTTGGAAGCGGGGTCGGTCTTATCGAGGCCGATCGGATTCATCCCGTCCGCCAAGCGCATGTCTCGGCGGCCCAGCCTGCCGTCCGGTCCCGGGTAGTGGAAGATCCATCCGAATTGCTGTGCGACCGCTTCCAAGGTCACGGCTTCTCCCGGACCAGGAGGATCGAGCACCCGATTGCCCCAAAGCGGCACCGAAAACCCGAAGAGGAGCACCAGTTCCACAAAAACGATGGTCCACTCCAAATGCTTGGGCCAATCCGCCTTGAGCCCCTCGTAGCTGGCCCTCGGGCTCTTGTCCGCTCGAAACCGATAGAGGGCATAGACGAAAAAGCTGAACCAGATCGCGAAAAGAATGAGCGAGAACCAGAGAATGGCCTCCATGAATTCATCAATCTGCCGCCCATGCTGGGACATGCAGCGCGAAATGCCTGTAAGCTCAAGAAGAAGTGCGAACACGATCCAACCCTCCCGATTGATGTTTTAACCGATTAGCCCGAATAAAAAAACGAATGAAGGCACCGAAGACGATCCCCAACAATACCAGCATCAGCACCACGGCCGGCAAGATCCCCCGGGTTGCCGCAGACTTGGGCACTCCGCAAACGGCGCACGCCCAGCTCTCGGCAGGGAGTGCACAGGCAAGCCCGGTGAGCAAAACCCGCACGCTGGCCAAGCGACTCATCTGTTTCCTCCGCTCCTCTTTCCTTGCGGTCAACGGATGGGCAACGCCCTATCGATATCGCGCTTCTCCTGCGGCATCCACTTTTTCCTGATCCCCCTCTTCCAGGAACTCCGCGTAGGCTGGCGGGGGCTTCCGACTCCGCCGATAGAGCGTCCCGATCAGCAGCGCCACGCCTCCCAGCGGGACCAAGACGACCGCCACCAGCGTCCATGCCGCCGCGTCTCCGGGTTCATGCCCAAGCGCAGGGACATTCAGGGCCGACCCGAAGAAGGCATCCCCGAGCGCGATGAACCCGAGTACCCCGAGGAAGGGGAGCCCCCCGCCCACAGAGAGCAACTTGCTCATTCGCCATTTCATTCGGCAAGTCCCATCCTCCGAGTCTTCCGCAGGAACCAAGCCCCGTAAACGACCACCAACAACGCGGCGGCGAAAAAGCCGGCGCCCAACCAGAGAAGCAGTCCCCCTTGATGGCTG
>JAQUAR010000069.1 GCA_028687155.1 Methylacidiphilaceae bacterium
GGCCGAAGCCTGCCGGGCCCTCTATGCCGATCCGGCGCTCTGGGAGCGGATGCGGGCCGGAGCCTTGGCGGCGGTCGCCCGCGACTGCGATCCCAAGCGCTTCACGGATGCCGTTCGCGGGCTGCTCGACGAGTTGGCCCGACCGAAGCAGGGGAGGTGAGGAGGAGCCGGCCGAACGGCTTTTGGCGGAAAGATCCACCTCTTTTCGGAAGACGCCATCAGGCGTGGGAGAGGGGAAGCCCGCGATCGGCTGTTCTTGACCCATTGGCACCGACCGGATCCCCGTTGCCCGTTTCTTGCGGGTGATCCTCCGTTCCGGCTCCTTCTTCCTGCTCCAGGTAGAAGAGCACTTCCCGAGCCACGGCCTCGGGGGCGATTTCGGTCAAGCAGGCCTTTGCGTGGGGACAGCGGTTGGAATAGCAGGGGGAACAGGAGATCGGGATGCGAAGCAGGCTCACGCGATTGCCCGCCGGATGGGCCATCCTCCAATCCACGACACCGGAAAAAGCCGTCACCGTCGGAATCCCCAGCGCTGCGGCGATGTGGCTTAAGCCTGAGTCGTTTCCGACGAAGACCTGAGCCGAGGCGAGGAGGCTCGGGATCTCCTCCAAGGAAATCTGCCCGACTAGATTTCGGCAGCGCGAGGGCGGAAGGTCGCGAAGAATGACATCGGCCGCTTCTCGTTCCCCGGGGCCCCCGACGAGGAGCACGGTGCAGTCGTGCTGGCCGGTCAAGAGGGCACAGAGGCGGGCAAAATGCTCGGCCGGCCACGCCCGGACCGGAGTTCCGCAGCCGGGAGCGACGGCGATGAGCCGGGGCGGTGCGCTCTCCGTCGCGGCGGCCCTTGGCAGAAAGGAGGTCAGGCAAGAAGAGGGGTCCTGGAGGGCTGCGCGGATCGCCGCGACCAGGAGCAGGGCCGAGGAGCGCCGGTGGGTCGGGGTGTAAAGATCCCCGGAGAGTTCTCCGTTGGGCAGCGCGACATCGAGGGCGACGTCGACCTCGGGGGCCGCGAAGCCCGCGCGGAGCTTGGCCGGGACGTGGGAGAGAAGAAAGCGGGTATCTGAGGCGGTCCGCAGGTCGACGGCCAAGTCGAACGTACCCAGGGAGCGCATGATCATAGCGAACCGTTCTTCCTCCAAGGTCCGAGCTCCCCGCCATTCTCCGGAGCGCTCCGGGAAGAACTCGAAGGGGATGATCTGCTGGAAGTAGCCGGTCCGCTGCGCCATGGGAACGTTCCACGGGCCGCAGAGGAGGGTGATTTCCGCCTCCGGCCACGACCGGCGCAGGAGATCGTTAGCCGCCACACGGTTGATGAAGTCGCCGATGTGATCGAGTTGGACCACCAGGATGCGTCGGATTGCGCCGACACGCCCGCGAAGTCCTTGGATTCCCGACAAGCGGAGGATCTGGAGGGGTCCGTGGGTTGGTTCCGTTTTGTCGGCAACGGTTTGGATGGTCGGTTCCCCTGGCGACGCTCCTCGGCGTGCGAAGGGCCGGCGCAGTGCCCGCTCGATTCGGCGCAGCGGCTCGCGCTCCCGCTTCCGATGCATCCGCTCGACTTCCCGTTGGAGTTGTTCGACGTAGGTCCCAGACTCCCTAGTCTGTTTGCGGAGAGTGTCGCGCTCCTCCAGAAGCACATGCTGATCTCTGGTGATGAACTCGTCGAAGACATTGGGAGGAAGGGCGAGCCGCTCCCGCAGCGCCATCCGCTCCTTTGCGAGGTAGAACCGGTTGAGGCCGTCGAAGTAGACGAAGACATAATCCTTGGTCAGGAGCAGAGGCTCCCACTCTTCGTAGGAAGGCTCCTGGGTCATCGGCTTCGTCGCTTCCACGAGGATGATCCAGGGACGAACGGTCTGGAAAGAAAACCCCCGTAATGCGTCCGCCTCCGACCCTTCGCAGTCGACCTTGAGGAAGTGGATCAGGTTAACCCGGTTCTCCTCGACGATCTCGTCGAGGGTCCGGACGGTTACGCTTACGGGCTGGGCGACGAAGCCGAGTTGCTTCCGGTGATCGAGAGCATACGGCTCGCGGACGGTGCTCAATCCGCTTTCGGGAATCAGCCAGAACGGACGTTCCCCGCGCCGGGCTCCGGCCGCCACCCGGAGATTGATGTCGCGCGGCCTTGCGGTCGAAAGTCTTTGCCAGTATTGAGGGTCGGGCTCGAGGTTGATTCCCCTCCAGCCATGGTCATAGAAATGCTTGGTGACCGAACCCGTGATCGGATCTCCGGCCCCGACATCGAGGTAGAAGCCGAAAGGAACGTCGGCAAGCGCCCGCCGCAGGATCACGTCCTCGAAGTTCTCGGCATAGGAAATCCAGGGCATGCTCTCCTCCGAACTAGCGGTTCCTCACCGGCGTGGCGGAAGGGACTCCACAGGCCGACCGGATGGCGCCCGGCCGCATCGTCCGAAAGCGCCTGCGAGATTGCTTGGCTCCGCTCCGTGGGAGAAGAGGAAGCCGTGCGGCTCGCATTCCTTTCCGTACCTCGTTTTCCATGGTTGCTTCCCAAAAGCGCTTTCTTGCCGACCGCGAAAGGCGGCTCGGAGGCAGCCGGGAACTCGGCGGTTTCATCCGCTTTCCCGTAGGAAAAGACAAGCCTATTTTTCCTTTACGCAACCGCGGGGCGCTTCCCGCCGCAGGGCCGATCCCGGGAAAGGAGCCGGGCGCTATCGGGAGCCTGCGGAGGCGTGGGGACCGAAAGCCCTCTTCCGGGCGCTTCGCAGGCTCTGCCCGCAAGAGCGAACGAGACGGCGGACTCGGCAAGCCCGACGGAAGCCCAGGAGGCGGACGAGCCAGCGGACATGCGGCTCCGCCGCTTCCGCAAGCGCCTCTTCGCTCCAGAGATCGGTCGAGCGGGCCTCGAGGAAGAGCGGTTCGACGAACTCTGGGGCCAACCGATCGAGCACCCGGAGGATCCGGGCATATTCAGCCTGGGCCGCCTGACGGCGCGGGCGGGTCCATTTGCCCAAGGGTTGCAGTTCCCGGGCGGCCTCCTGGACCATCCGGGCGCGCCAGCGGAGGGCTTCGGGGATGTTGGAGGAGGTGAGGCTCTCTTCGTGGCAGACCCGGTAGACTGCCCCGGGGGTGGGGGTGTAGCGGAAGCGTAAGCCCGCTCGGATGGCCCGCCAGTAGATCTGGTAGTCGTCGTAATAGTCGACGGGAAGATCCTTCCAGCCGCCCAAGGCGAGAAGCTTGTCGCGGCGCCAGAGGAGGGCGCCGTTTTGGGGAAACTGCGAGGAGAGCCAGGTCCGGGGGAGATCCCGGGGATCGTCGAGAGGTTGGAGTTCGCGGGATGCGACGCTCCCATGGCTCCATCGCTCGAGGAGGTAGGGGGAAAAAAGGATGTCCGCCTCGGCCAGGCGTCCGGCTTCGGCCATCTGGGTGGCGATCTTTTCCGGCAGGAGGTAGTCGTCGTGGTCGAGCCACTGGATCCACTCGCCCGAAGAGGCCTCGAGGAGGAGCTCGCGCGCGAGGCTGCTCCGGCCCGTGCGGGCCTGGAGAAGCCGGAGGCGGTCGCCGAAGGCGGCAATGCGTTGGACGGTCCCGTCGCTTGAGCCGTCGTCGAGGACGAGCACTTCCTTGTTGGGCCAGGTCTGGCCGAGGACGCTCTCGATGGCGGGGACGATCCAAGGCCCCGCGTTGTAGGCGGGAATGCCGATGGTCACGAGGGGGGAAGAGTTGCTCATCGGCAGATGCGTTCCGCGGAAGCAAAAAGGTTAGCGCCGAGCACCAGATTCCGGCAATAACTCCTTCCAGGATGGAACCGCTTGTGACCATCGCCATCGTCTCTCCGGCAAGCGGAGAGGAGGAGAGAAGGCTCGTCGAGGAAGCTCGGGGCCAGATCTGGAGGAAGAAGGAGATCTTGGTGGCGGGCTCCGGGGAAGCGGGTTCCGGAGGGTCCGGAAGCGAGGGCGTACGGCGGATCCCGGTAGGCAGAGGGGAGGATCTGCGGGGAGCGCTGGTCCGGCGCGCCCGAGGGGCGTGGATCCAGTGGCTGCAAGCGGGAGAGCGGCTTTCGCCGGGAAAGGTGGAGAGCCAGCTCCGGGAGGCGAGAGAGCTTTCCCGAGCGGATCTTCTCTGTTTCCCCTACCGGCTCGGGGTGGGGGAGGACGCTCCGGTCGTCGATCCTGGGAAGGAGCCGGTAAGCTATGTCGCGCGTCTCGGGAGAGACTTTCCCTTGGTTGCCCCGCTTCTCTGGTCTTCAAGGGCGCTGCGCTCTTTCTTGCGGGAGCCGGAGAGAGGCTTTGCGGGACTGCGGATCGGGATGGGCGGAGAAGCGGGAGCCGCCTGCCCGGGGCAGGAGAGCGAGCCGACGCGGGCCGAGTGGAGTCGGGTCTTGGCGGCGGCGCTCGCCCTTGCTTGTGCGGCGGAGGCGGAGGGTGAGCGGCCGAGCCTTTCTGCGGAGAGGGAGCGCCTCTTTTCCCTGCTGGAGGAGATCGATCCATCTCTGGCCGGGCGGGCCTCGCAGACAGGGGAACTAGGGGCGAAGGCTGCTTGCTACGGGAAAGCCGCGAGGGAAGGCTTGCGCCGTGTCGAGGCCGGGTTTCGGCGAGGAAGAAGGCGGCTCCTTCATCGGATGGGATTGCGGAAGAAACCCGAGTCGACCAGGAGGCAAGAGCCGAAATGGGAAGCCTACGCGAACTGGGTCGCGGCCTACCAGACGCTCGATGCGGCCGACCGGGAGGCGATTCAAAGGGAGATCGACCATTTTCCCCGAAGGCCGCTCTTGTCGGTCGTCATGCCGGTGTTCAATAGCCCGAAGAAGTGGCTCCAGCGGGCGATCGACTCGGTTCAGGAGCAGCTCTATTCCGAGTGGGAGCTCTGCATCGCCGACGATGGATCGACGGCTGCCCACATCCGGCCCTTGTTGGAAGAGAACCGGGAGCGGGATTCGCGGGTCCGGGTGGTCTTTCGGGAAGGATCGGGGGGGATCGCGGGGGCGTCGAACAGCGCGTTTGCGCTGGCCCGGGGAGAGTGGATCGTCCTTTTGGATCATGACGACGAGTTGCCCGAGGAGGCACTTTACCTGGTTGCGCGGGAGATCCTGCGCGATCCCGAGGTCCGGTTGCTCTACTCCGACGAGGATAAGATCGACGAGGAAGGGAGGCGGTTCTCTCCCTACTTCAAGCCCGATTTCAGCCCCGATCTTCTGCTTTCGCAGAATTGCATCAACCATTTGGGGGTCTACCAAGCGGAGCTTTTCCGTTCGCTGGGAGGGTTTCGGAGCGGGTTCGACGGGAGCCAGGACTACGACTTGGCGCTTCGCTTCGTGGAAAAGCTCAAGCCCCGGCAGATCCGCCACATCCCTCGGGTGCTCTACCATTGGCGGGCGATTGCGTCTTCGGGCGCGGCCCGGGAAGAGGCGAAGCCCTACGCCTACGAGGCGGCCCGAAGGGCGATCCGCGACCATCTCGAACGGCAGGGCGAGCGCGCGGAGGTGCTCCCGACCCGCATTCCTTGGGGGCATCGGGTGCGCAGGAGTCTCCCGGAGAATCTCTGCGTGAGCCTCGTGCTCGGGGTCGGAGGCGACCCGGTGGGGCTGCGGAAGGCAATCGAAGCGCTTCGGAGCGGGCCGGCACGGTTGGAACCGGAGCTGCTGGTCGTGGGGTGGCCGGGAGAGCAAGGGGCGGAGGGCGTCCGCTTCCTGGCTCCTCCGGAGGAGCTAACCGGGCCCTCCCTTTGGAACTGGGCCGCACGGCAGGCGAAGGGAGAGGTTCTGGTTTTGCTCAAGGCTCCCGCGGAGCCAAAGGGAGAAGGCTGGCTCGCGGAGCTCGTGAGCCAGGCAGCCCGATCCGAGGTGGGAGCGGTCGGGCCGCGGCTCCTGGCGCCTGACGGCGCGGTCGCGGAAGCCGGTGTCGTAATTGGACTCGATGGGAGCGCCGAAGCGGCGTTTCAGGGGTGGAGAAGCGAGTCGATCGGCTATTTCGGGCAGGCGATTCAGATCCGCAATCCCTCGGCGGTGAGCGCCGGATGTTTGGCGACGCGGAGGGCGGTTTGGGAGGAGTGCGGAGGATTCGACGAGGGGTACGAGCGAGATCTGTGGGAGATCGACTACTGCCTGAGGCTTCGGGAGAAGGGCCACCGGACGGTCTTCACCCCCTATGCGGAGCTTGTGCGGGAGGAGAGTCGCCGGGAACTGCTCGCCTGCGACCGGGAGCGATTCCGGGAGCGGTGGAGAGAGGTGATCGAACGGGACCCGGCCTACAACCCGAACTTGAGCCTGGAGCAGGGTTATGCCCTGGCCTGGCCTCCGAGGATCGGGCGGCCTTGGAGGGGGTGAGTGGAGGGGAAAACCAGTCTTGTAAGAGTTCGCAGGCAGCCAAAGAGAAGTTCGGTGCGTCGATCTCCTTGGGAAAACTCTTGCTTTCGGAAAACGGGGGAACTCCTATTTTGTGAGCTACCGCAACAGGACCTTGCGGGAGATGCCATGGAACTGTCTGCCATCTTAATGCCCGCTCCGGAAGGGGGTTATGTTGCTTATAATCCCGAAACGGGGACTACGACCGAAGGGGAAACCGTGGAGCAGGCCTTGGAGAATCTTCGGGAAGCAACCGAGCTTTACCTGGAGGAATTTCCCCTGGCCGTCGCCGGACGTCCGCTGTTGACCTCGTTCCACGTGGCAGAAAATGCCTAGACTTCCCGTCGTATCCGGGGAAGACGTTGTGGGAGCGTTGCGCCGATTAGGCTTCGCGTTGGTCCGGCGGCGCGGTAGCCACATGATCCTGCGTCGTGGAAGCGCCGGATGCGTAGTGTCCAATCATCGGGAACTCAAAACGGGAACATTGGCCGGAGTTCTCAAGCAGGCTGGGATTTCCCCGGAGGAGTTCCTGGACGCGCTGCGCCGTTAAATGGCGGAGTGCATCGCTTCGTTCTTCCGGGAAGAACGCATCGTGGCTTCCTGCGCGGCAGGGAGAGCGAAAGCCGAGGCCTGAGAGCTTTTTCGGAAAGAGTGAGGCTCGTGAGTGGGCCGGGACTTGGCCTACAACCCGAACCTGAGCTTGGAGCAGGGCTATGCCTTGGCCTGGCCGCCGCGGATCCTGCGGTCCCTGGAGGGGCGACGCGGCTTGAGGCTCGATGCTTGGTTTCCGACGGGGAGCCCTCAAGCGGTGGAATCGGTCTTAACCCCCATTTCTCGTGCGCCGTGAAAAGGGTGCATCGCCCAGTGGGGAGGGAGTGATCTCCACCCGGCAACTATTGCTCCAGCCGGAAGCACCCGGAGCGGCTACTGGTGGTAACGCCAGTGGTCGAAGCCTCTGGGGG
>JAQUAR010000070.1 GCA_028687155.1 Methylacidiphilaceae bacterium
CGTGCGGCCGCGCTCACCCAATATGTCTCCCGAACCGTCGTGATCGGCTACATCACCGGAGCCGCCTTTTTGATCATCGCCAATCAGGCCCATCATATGCTGGGCGTCTCGATCCCGGAGGTCTCGACCTTTTCCGACATCGTGATCCAGACGATCCGCCATGCGGGTCAAACCCAGTGGCCGGCGGCCTTTCTGAGCCTTGTCACCCTCCTCGTCTGGTGGTGGCTCAAGACCGCTTTCCCGAAGCTTCCCGCCGTCGCTCTCTCCCTCCTCGTCGTCTCCCTCCTCGCCCTTCCCCTCCGTTTTGCCCCCCTTCCGATCCGCTATCTCGAACCCATCCCTTTCGGCTTCTGGCCGATCACCCTCCCCTCCTTCCACTGGCACTGGTTCTCGCAGCTCGCCAGCGCCGCCTTGGCGCTCGCCTTCTTTGCCGCCGTCGAAGGAACGAGCATCGGCAAGTCGCTCGCCAGCCGTTCCGGTGAGCCGATCGATCCCAACCGGGAGATGTTTGCCCAGGGTGCGGCCAACGTCGCTTGCGCGTTCTTGGGGGGGATGCCCGTTTCGGGCTCCCTCACCCGCTCCGCCCTTAACTGGATCAGCAAGCCCGCCACCGTCCTCGCCAACTTCTGGAGCGGCCTGCTGCTGGCGGGCGGCCTCCTCCTGGCGGGCCCGCTCTTTGCCTACATCCCCATGCCCGCGCTCGCTACCCTGGTCGTGCTCACGGGGTTATCCCTGATCAACTGGCGAGACATCCAGATCGCGCTGACCACGACCCGAGCCGATGGCATCGTCTTCCTGGTCACTTTCTTGAGCGCCCTCCTGACTCCCCTCGACTTTGCCATCGGCTTGGGCATCGGCGTCTCCGTTCTCCTCTTCCTGCAGCAGGTAGGCCGACCGTCCCTGGTGGAATATACCTATGACGAGGAAGAGGGATTGCGCGAAAAGGGCCGCTCCGAAGAGAGAATCCTTCCGGAAATCTGCATCATCCACGTAGAGGGAGAACTCTTCTTCGCCGTCGCCGACCTCTTCCGGGAGCAGGTCCGCCGGATCTGCCTCGACCCCTCCCTCCGAGTGGTCATCGTGCGGATGCGCAACGCCCATCATCTCGATGCAACCTGCGCCCTCGCCCTCGACGAGCTCGCCCGCATGATGCACGAGAGCGGACGCCATCTCCTCATCAGCGGAGCCACGAGGCCGATCATCCGGGTCCTCCGCAGTTCTAAAGTGATCGAGACGATCGGACGAGACAATGTCTTCCCCCTCTTCGGCGTCCACCCGAACCTCTCGACCCGGAACGCCCTTCTCCGCGCCCAGCAGCTCCTCGGCAAAAAGGAGAGCGAAGTCCGGATCTTCTACGAAAAGGTTCAGGTCAAGCCCAAGGCGGGCGCAGACGAAGAAACCGGATCCGCGTAGGGCAACGCGATCTTCCGGATCAGTGCTTGTTCGCGGGCGCCGCTGCTTCGGAATGTGCGGGCTCCAGGCTTTCCAGTCCGTCGGTGCTCAGCATGATGCTCTTCGCATTCCGTATATCCCCATCGTGCGGAGCAAGAAAGAGATATTTGTCAGTTTTATATACGACATTGATTTCCCATTTCCGCGGCGCTGCGTCATCTTCACGCCCAGGGGCCGCGCTCGGTTCGGGCACCGCCGGAGAGTCCGCACTCTTGTAATATGCCGGAGGAACTAGGTCCTTCCGCTTTCCCTCCTTCCAGCATGCCACGCATTTTTCTGGTCGGAACCCCCCAAATTGCTGGGGCACCTTATCCACAAGGTCGTTAAATACATGAAAGACAATAAAAAATGCAACACAAGTAAGAACAGACAAAGGCAATACAGCCGCCCGCCGCGCGTCCGGCAACACAAACCAGATTGTGATTGCGGAGAACACCATTGGGCCGATTAAGCCGCATAACCAGACGACTTGAATAAGGAGCCACCACATCTCGTCCGTCGAAGGTCTTCCATCAAACACAACCGCAGCAAGAATCACTGCCGCAACCAAGGCAACAACACAACTACTGAACGTTACTTCTAATAATTCAATTCCCTGATTACGGATGAAGCGCCAGTCAATATCTATACCCCAATTTACTTTCGCGGCGTCACTATTTTGCCGTCCTAGACTCCACTCATTCCAGTCAGTTACTATGCTTCGGAGGTTGGCGTATTTCCTTCGAAAAGACTCCTCGGCGGAAGGCTTATGGGTATGGGGTCCATGCCGAAGCACGTTGCACAATTCACAAACTACTCTTCGTAGGGCGTATACCATTTGCAAAGGCGACTCGGTGGAACCCTTTTCCTCGCCAGATCCATGCCGAAGCACGTTGCGCGCGGCGTCCGCCATGTAAACCAGACCAATTATCAGAAACAGAGCAAAAGAACTAATCGGCGGAAGCAGCACCAGCGAAGCAAAAGCCAGGTCTTCTGTTATATTTACTTGAGCAAAGGATAGAGCGATATCAGTTCCAAACGCAGCTCTAACAAAATAGCCAAGGGTAAGCAAGATCAACGTTAACATGGAAAATGGCTTTACAATGGCGGACATCAAACGGTTGCATCTTCTCTCTACAGTGGTTGGATTTGTTTGAATGCCATTCGCACCCTTTATCAGAAAGTAGCCAATCAACTGCAACAGCGACCAGCTATAGAAATAGAGAGCCCCCGCCGTGTAGAGTAAGCCAGCAGCAAGCAACACAAATGCGCTAGGACCAAACTTGACTGACGCCAATAGAGCTAAAGCTGGGTATCCAGCAATAATAGCAGCTACCGTCATGTTCATTCCCTCGGCTCCGATATTGCTTTCATGACGCGCCGCCCACCGAGTACGGAGGCGCAGAACAGCGCGATCTGCGTCCGCCGCAAACGCGTCTCAATAGCTGGCGAACTGGCCATTGCGCGTCAAGCCGTTTCTTACCCGCAATTGCTCCCTTGTCGAAGAAAGCGCAGTTGCCGGTGAATCTGGAGCGTCAACCTGTCGTGATCCGATCCACGCGAAGGGCGATCCGCTTCCCGTTTCCCAAGGACGGCAGCGCCATAACTATCCGGCTACCTTCAAGCGTGCGGGCGCGGGATTCCGTAGGCCCGGGAGAGGTAATCTCCAATCCCCTGTGGGTCGTCGAGGAAGAGGCGGCCCTCTGCCTTCTGCCACGGCAACTCCGCGCAGGAAGGAGGAAGCTCCCGCTGGAGAATCAGCACGGGGCAAGATTGGTGTTCCGTGCCCAAGAGGCGGACGATTTCCTGCCGGGGACGGGCATAAGGCACCCGCTCGACCGCGAGAGCTTCCGCCAATTTCGGATAGAGAGCGAGCAGCCCCTCGAAGATCGTGCAGTGCGGACAGTAGTAGGGCGCTCCTTCCCCGTCCGAAAATCCAGCGGCAAGGAGGAAGAGAAGGTCTTTCATGAAACGATTCTACTAACCCGGATCGCGCCCGGCACCCCCCTTCTTCGCCTGTCCGCAGTCAATCCGCTGGGCCACAAGGAACTAACCCCCTTGCCGCCTGCGGGCTCCGAACTTCAGCGTTTACAGAAGGCCCAACTCTCTCTATGGAAATAGGATTCGATGGCGACCAAAAGCGCGATTTCCGCCGCCGATCCCCGATTTCTCAAGGAAGATGGCTGCGAGGTCTTCACCGGCAACGAAGCGATGGTGAAGGGGCTGCTGGAGACCGAAGGCGGCACTCACCTATGGACCGGCTATCCGGGCTCCCCCGTCTCCGGCATTTTCGATACGGTCGAAGCCATTTCCGGTCTCTTCCAGACCCATGGGATGCAAGCGACCCTCGCCAACAACGAGGCGCTCGCCGCCGCGATGCTCAACGGCTCGCAGATGCTCGGCTTGCGGGCGGTCGCCGTCATGAAGAGCGTCGGATTCCATGTGGCGTCGGACGCGCTGGCCTTGGGAAACCTCAGTGGGGCGCATCCCGAGGGAGGCTGCCTCGTCATCGTCGGCGACGACCCGTGGAATGATTCCACGCAAGTGCCCGCCGACTCCCGCTTCCTCTCGCAGCACCTCCACATGCCCGTGCTCGAGCCGGCCACGCTCCAAGAGCTCAAAGACTGGATCGACGTCGGCTTTCAGCTCTCCCGCCGAGCCAACCTCTACGTCAGCTATCTGGTGACGACCAATCAGGCGGATGGAGGAGGCTCTGTCCAGGTGCGGAGGAACCACTTCCCCCGCGTCAACTCGCTCAATCCCGCCACCTTGGACACTGCCACCGTCGACTATGAGGCACGAGTGCTGCTCCCGCCCAGAACAGGGCGCAGGGAAGAGGATCTCTCGGCGAGATACCGCCGGCTCTGGGCTGCGGCCGAGGAGCTCGGCATCGACCGGATTCAGCCCGCTGCTCGCCGCGGGAGCCGGCAGCGGTTCGGCCTCGTCAGTTCCGGGATGGCGGCCTGGTATCTCGAACAGGCGCTGCAGGAGCTGGGGCTGCTGGGCGAGATTCCAGTGCTCAAGCTGGGAGTCACCTATCCGATCAATCCCCAGATTCTTCTCCGCTTTGCCAAGGAAGCAGAAGAGATCGTCGTCGTCGAGGAGCGGCGTCCGTTCCTGGAGCAGGCGGTCTGCCACACGCTGCAAGAGGCCGGGGTTCTCCAGAAGGTTTGGGGGAAGAAGTTTCCGGAGGAGCTCCCCGGCATCCCCTCCCAGGGTGGCCTCCACCCTTCTCTCCTCGCGGAACGGCTGGGTCCTCTCTTTTCCCTCACGGGCGACCCGGCGCGGCAAAAAAGAATCCAAAGCTGCCTCGACCGTCTCCAAAGCGTCTCCGGCCCGTCCTGGCAGCTCCCGGCCAGAACTCCGACCTTTTGCCCCGGCTGTCCCCATCGGGACTCCGCTTCGGTCCTCCTGGAGATCCAGCGGGATTTCCGGAATCCCGACTATATGCGGCGCAGGCACCGCCGGGAGCCGGTCGATCTCGTCTTTCATGGAGATACCGGCTGCTACACGATGCTGATGTTCGAGCCGACCAAGCCCCTGATGCACAATTACAGCGGCATGGGTCTGGGCGGAGGGACCGGGCTCGGCATCGACCCGTTCATCCGAAACAAACAGGTCGTCTTCATGGGCGACTCGACCTTTTTCCATTCGGGCCAGATCGCCATCTCCAATTCGATCAAAAACCGGCAGGACCTCGCCTACATCATCCTGGGTAATCGGACCACGGGCATGACCGGCCACCAGACGACGCCGGGATTGGAGAAAGACCTGCTCGGGAACTCGACCTTTACGCAGAATATCGAGAAGGTCGTCGAAGCGATCACCGCCGAAGGACATTGCGAGGTGATCCGGATCAACCCGGGCTTGCGAGACCAATATCGAGCCGTCCTGGAAGAAACGGTGCTTGGGGACGGAGTCAAGGTTGTCATCGCGGACAAGGAGTGCGGGATCCTCACGCATCGCCGGGAGACCCGGCAGGATCGGGAGGAGATTCGGAAAAAGGGCTTCCTCCCGCAAAAGCGATACATCCAGATCACCCCGGAGGTTTGCGAATACTGCCTGGCCTGCACGACGAGCACCGGCTGCCCCGGGTTGACGTTCACCGAAACCGATTTCGGCCGGAAGGTGCAGACCGACCTCTCCTGGTGTGTCGCCGATGGCGCCTGCGCCAAGCTCTACGCCTGCCCCGCCTTCGAGGAGGTCACGGTCGTGCGCGGCGGACGGCCGGACTCCGTCCTCGATTCGCTCGCCTTCGATGCTCTTCCCTCACCCCGTCCCCGACCCTTCTCGGGAACCCACCGCCTCTTCCTGACCGGGGTGGGCGGCATGGGCATCGCCAGCACGGCTGCCGTGCTCGTTCGCGCAGGCCACCGAGAAGGGTATCAAGTTCTTTTTTGCGATCGAAACGGTCTGGCGATTCGGAATGGAGCCGTCTACTCGCATATCGTCTATCGGAACGACGAGGCTCCGCCCACTACCCCGATTCCGCTCTATGGGGCGGCCGATCTCATCCTGGGTCTCGATGCGTTGGAAACGGCTCGGGCTCTCGACGGCTCCGGTCGGCTTCGCGTCGGTTCCCGCGATCGGACGGGCGTCATCCTCAACTCCTCCAAGACCCCGACAATCTTGAGCTTGCTCGGGCGGGACGACTTTTGCGTACGGGAGCTCGAGGAAAGGATCCGGCAAGCGACGGATGCTCGCCGCTTCTTCGGATGCGAGGTATCCGCTCTTGCCGAGCGCCACTTCGGCACGAAGCTTTACGCCAACACGGTACTTGTCGGAATCGCTTTCCAGCGAGGGGAGCTCCCCCTCTCCCAGGAAAGCTTGGAGTGGGCGATCCAGCAGACGATGGGCGGCTCCGCCGCGACGAATGGGAAGGCATTCCTCTTCGGACGCTATCTCGCCGAACATCCGGAAGAGTTTTTCCAGCCTCTGGAGCCGGCAACTCCCCACGGGGAGATTGCCAAGAGTCTGGCCGCGCTGGAACAGGATGGGACCCGAGGGAAGGAACGTGGGCAACGCCTCTGGCAGTGCATTACCCAAGGCATCGCCGGGATCCCGCTGGAAGAGTCCGACCTGCATGATTTCATCCTGCGCATTCGGGATCTCTTCCACTACGAGAACGCCGCGTATGCGGAAAAGTACGCGGCGCTCATTCGAGCGGTCGCCGCCAGAGATTCCGCGCAATTCGGCATGGCGGCCACGAAGGCGGCGATCTGGAGCGCCCACCGAGTGATGGCGATCAAGGACGAAGTCGAAGTCGCTCGCCTGCTGACCTCGAAGGAAAAGGAGGAGAGAGACCGGGAGCATTATCAGGTCGACCCGGCACGGGGAGACCGCATCCTCTATCGGCACCTGACCCGCCCGGAATTCAACCTCGGCCCGCTGCGCCTTCGGTTTCGGATGGAGTCGCGTGACTGGATGCTCCGGCTGATGCGCCGAGCCAAGTTCCTACGGCGCATCCTGGTCGGCTGGCACCAGAAAGAACGGCACTTTCGGGACTGGTATTGCGACCTGCTCGGGCGTTTCGCCTTCTCCTCGCCGGCCGATTACCAGAGATGGCTCACGATCCTGCGCCTGCCGGAAACCGTGCGCGGATACCGCGAGATCCGCTATACCAAAATGGAGGAGGCTCTCGCCCAGGCCGAAAAGCTGCTTGCCGAATCGGAAGCTTCCGGCGAATCGATCGCCCGATAACTGAATCCGAGGCTAGTGAAGAGCAGTCTCCAGGGAGGCGTCTTTCGCCATGCCCAGGGCCAGCGCCGATCGATAGTGGAGGCGAGCCCTCTTCTTGTCCGGAGGGAGTTCGGAAGCG
>JAQUAR010000071.1 GCA_028687155.1 Methylacidiphilaceae bacterium
CAACTTCAGCACCAAACCCATGACCGTTCCGACGATCTATGGGGTGACTCCCGCGCAGAATATCTCACCCGTGGCGTACACGATCGTGAACGATCCGAGCGCTTACCACATCCGCCGCTACGCGCCTTAAGGGCATTAGGAATCTGGATCTGGCGGTTGCCAGGGCAGGAGGGCTTCGGCCCTCCTGCTCGCTTTTTGTGTGCGCTTTCTCATCGATGCAACTTACATTCTGGAGAAGCGCACGAAAGGATTCCGTGGGGCCGACCGATCACCCGGGAACTGCCGGTTTGCCGCCTGCATGCCCGCAGGGAGGAAGAAGCGGATGCGGGGCTTCGGAGGGTATCGTTCGTCCTTGAGCCTTGCGATCCGAACCCATAGACTGCCTCACCCATCCTGGCCGCAGACGGCTTTATGCATAACAGCCGCGAAGCAAATCTCCGAGTCTGGAATGACGAGTACTCTTGGCCCGAGGATGGAGACGAATGGAAGGGCCAGGCGCAACTCTGCGGGGTTCCCTACCTCGAATGGAAGGCTGCGGTCGTGGAGTATCTGCTTGCGCCCGCGATCCTGCCCGGCGCGACGGTCCTCGAAATCGGTCCCGGGCATGGTCGTTGGACAGCCGAAATCCTTCCCCGATGTGGCCGGGCGATTCTCGTCGACCTCTCGTCAAGTTGCCTCGAACACTATCGGCGGCGTTTTTCCGGTTTCGATCGTGTGGAGTATCACCTTGGCGATGGCCAAAGCCTTTCGGGTGTGGAGCCGAACGGAGTCGATTTCGCCTGGTCCTTCGATGTATTCGTTCACATCGAGCGCGTCTCTTTTTGTGGCTATTTGCAAGAGCTGGGGCGGGTTCTGCGGCCCGGGGGCTCGGCCGTGCTTCACCATGCGGGGCGCCGCCATTGGGCTTTGGGGCTTTCCTTCCTTCGGGATCGTGGGACGCGTGGACGACGGTTCTACCAGTGGCTTTCCATGGGGAGAATGCACGACGATGACGGATGGCGGTCGGATATTTCGGCATGGCTTGTCCGAAGCATGGCGCGCCATGCGGGTCTGCGGGTGATCCGGCAGATGCGCTGGTGGGGATCCAATCGACGGTACGGCGTGCCCCGCTATGGCGACTGGATCTCTCTCTTGGAACGACCGGCCGGCTGAGCGCGGCCGGCCGGGAAGCCGGCGGCACTGGCGGGAGAACGGGCATCGACGCCTAGGCAGGCGCGTGGGAGAAAAGCGGGAGCAGACGAAGTGTTTCCAGCAGCCGATTCAACTGCCGAGGAGGCTAGGTCCGCGAGCGTTGAATGCGGGCCTAGCTCGCCCCCGTCCTGCCGCAGCTCCTCTTCCCTATGGTTGTGGGCGTCTTGCGCTCGGTCCCGCTCGCCGCGGGTGGGCTGCAGAGCCTGGCACACCGCTCCGGCTTGGGCAGACTTTCCCTGGAGAAGCAGGAAGCGCCCCGGAAACGGAAGGAAGAGCCCTTCGATCAGGGCGTAGCGCTCGAAGCATTCCGGCGGCGAGACTGGCTGCCCCCGAGCATGTCATCCGCGCTTCTCCGGTACCAGAAGAGGGGTTCCGGCACCATTTCGAGCGAGAAGCCGCCAAGAACAGCGAGCACGAGGGTGTCGACCGGTTGTTCGGCGGCGAGCACCACCGTGGCTTCCCAACCCGCCTCCGCCAGGGTTTGGGCCAGGGAAGAGACTAAGGAACCGAGGCCGCTGCTCGGACCGAATCCCGCATAGGCCTCCGGATCGGTGAAGCTCTCGGCCAAAAGCGGAGTGTAGCCAAAGCGATCCCGCCACTGTCCCGGCAACGCGCGCAAGGCCGCTCCCAGAGCTTAGGAGGCCAGATTGGGCGCCTGCCCCTTGGGGGTAAGCAGCAGAAAACGCCGATTTTGTACGATCAACTCGAGCCGCTCCACCCGCTGTACGGCGCTCCATCCAATCCACCGATCCCGATCCTTGAGCGCGTAGCAGGCTGGCCCCCAAACCAGAAGCGCCACCGCCTGCCCATCTTGGGCAATGACCTGGTGCGAATAGTCGCCCACCGATCGCCCCGCCCCCAGATAGTGGCGCTCCTTCCACTGCCTATCGAACCATTCGATTTCTTCTGGAGAACTGGCAATCGAAACTTCCAGTCCGCAATCCCTTGCGCCATCGGCTCCTGAATGGACAAGCTGTTTCATCAAGCCTATTGCATCGAAAACGTCGCTTCCTGTTTACCATTTTTTTCCCTCCCGGGCGCAGAATCACTTGACCGTTCATAAAAAAAGGCCCTGGGACACTGAGAGGCGTCATGGAATGTTTGTGGCTATTGACTTTACGCCACCGACCACAACCTATAGGGTTCCGGGACATGGGCGAGGATTATCCACGGACGCTTCTGGAACTGGAACGGCGCTTTGGCGACGAGGCTGCGTGCGTCGATTATCTTGCTGCTCTGCGCTGGCCGGGCGGATGGGTGTGTCCGCGATGCCAGAGGACTGCAGCTTGGTTGGTTCGGCGGGATCGCTGGCGTTGCAGGCAGTGCGGCTACGAAATGTCGATCAGAGCGGGGACCATCTTTCAGGACAGCCATCTACCGCTGAGCCTCTGGTTCCGGGCCATGTGGCAGATCACCAGCCAGAAGAACGGCATGAGCGCCCTGGGCCTGCAGCGGGTTTTGGGCTTGGGCAGCTACAAGACCGCGTGGGCGATGCTGCATAAATTGCGCCGGGCCATGGTGCGTCCGGGCCGCGACCGGCTCAAGGGAACGGTGGAGGTCGATGAGGCATACTGGGACGGCGAGGAAACCGGCACCGGCGTCACCGGACGAGGGGCGGAGCAGAAAGCTCTGATTATTGTGGCTGCCGAGGAGGATGGCAAGGGCATTGGCCGCATCCGGTTGCGTCACATCCCGGACGCGAACCGCGCTACCCTGCACGGGTTCATCGCCCAAGCCGTCGAGCCGGGAAGCACGGTACGCACCTGCGGCCTGAACGCATACCGGGAGATGACTGGACATGTCCATGATCGCCAGAGCCAGCGCCGTCAGGCGGAGGGAAAGCAGCTGCTGCCACGCGCTCACCGGGTGATTGCTCTGCTGAAGCGATGGCTCTTGGGTACGCATCAGGGAGCGGTGGGACACGACCATCTGGATGCTTATCTCGACGAATTCACCTTTCGTTTCAATCACCGCAATTCGCGCACCCGCGGTAAGCTCTTCTATCGTCTGGCACAACAGGCCGTGCAGATCGCACCCGCGCCTTTTGCCGATCTGATCAAACCACAGCCTATTGGGCATGGTGGCGTCAAGTAAATACCATTATGGAATTTTGGCTTGCCGCCCCAGGACGAGCGTAGGAGCATCCTCTTTCCTCTGATGAAATGAAATCCCACGCGGTCCTCGTTCTCGGCATGCATCGCTGCGGCACTAGCGCCCTGACCCGGTGCCTCGGCTTTCTGGGCGCGGAGCTCGGCTCGGAACTCCTCGAGCCGGCTGGAGACAATCCGACCGGCTTTTGGGAGGATGGTAGGTTGCTCGCCATCAATCAACGGTTGACCGATCTGCTGGGAGAGGAAGGGGATCGCTGGTGGGAGCATTCGGTGCCCCCGGAAATCCCCTTGTCTTCCCCGGGGGTGCGCTCCCTCCTGTCCGAGGCCGTCGAGCAGATCCGGCGGAGGTTTGCCGCCTCCGCATGGTGGGCCTTCAAGGATCCGCGGACCTTGCGGGCATTTCCCTTTTGGGAGGAGGCGTTGATGCAAGCCGGCGCGCAGATCCTCGAGGTAATCGCCGTCCGCCATCCGCTCGCCTGCGCAGAGTCGCTTCTGCGGCGCAACGGCATTCCGGAGGATAGGGCCCTCCTTCTCTGGGCTGGCCAATATCTTGCCCATTGGCCCCGACTCGCCGCCAGACCCTTTGTCGCGGTCGATTACGACCGGCTCTTGGAAGAACCGGAGCGGGAGCTGCGGCGGCTCAATGATCGGCTGGGGCTTTCTTGGCGCCAGGAGGCGATCGCCGAGGCGCGGAAGTTCCTGCGGCGCGAGCTACGGCACACCCGTTTTACGATCGAGGATCTGAAAAATCGGCCCGACCTTTCCCCCCTGGTCGTAGAGACCTTCGAGGCACTCGATGACCTTTGCGCCAACCGTGAACCCAAGGCGGCCTCCTCCCGGATGCGGTCTCTCCACGCGGAGTTCTGCCGATCGGTGCCCTTGCTCCGCCTTCTCGATGCGGAGAGAACTGAACGCGAAGGAGAGTGCAAACGGCAAGCCGAAGAGCGGCTTCGAACCGAGTCGGCCCTCGCGGCGGAGCGGGAAGAGAGCCGGGCGATCGTCGCGGCGCGAGAGCGCGAGTTAGCCGCCTTGCAGACGCGGATCGAAACTTCGCGCACTTGGAAGTTTCTTCTTCGGCTGCGGTCTCTGGAAAGATCGTTCCGCGCGCTGAGGAAGCGACGGCGCGGGTCGCGGGCCGGCGAGTCGGGGTGAGAGCGGTGGAAGAGAGGGAGAAGGTCTGGCGGCGGAGCCTCTTCGCCGCTATCCTGGGGCCACGCGCGTAAAGGATTGTGGCGATGACGTCGACTGCGCCGGATAAGTCCCTTGGGGATCGATCTGGGCACACGGAATGGACTGCGGGCAGCGGTCTCTTTCGGCTCATCCCCTGGTTTCCGATCACAGCCGAGCGGCTTCCGGCCGACTTCCGCGGGAAAGATCCGCCTCTTCTCGGAAGGCGGCTCGGAAGCAGTGGGAACCCGGCGATTGCATCCGCTTTCCCATAGGAAAAGACAAGTCCATTCCCTCCGCACAACCGTGGGGCGCTTCTTACCTCGGGCCGGCGCTTCCCTTGTCGGCAAGGGAGGTCGTCGTCGCGGTCGAGCCACGCGATCCGCCCACCGCGAGACTCCTCGAGGGATCGCACGCCATCGGGTTCTCCGCTATGGCGACTGGGTCACGCTCTGGGAACGGCCGACCCGCGGAGCGCTCCGGGCTGGAGGGGGGGCGGCCTTGGCGGGAGAGCGGATCCGAGCACCGACGCGGGTGGCGTTCTGAACAACGGTGGGGTTGCTGGGCTGGAAGAGAAAGGCCTTGCTGTAGGCTTGCAGGGCGTCCCGGTTCCGGCCGAGCTTCTCGTAGGCGACTCCCAGGTTGTTCCACACCTCGGTATTGCCGGGCTCCAGCGCGAGCGCCTTCTGGTAAGCGGCAGCGGCTTCCGAAAAGCGATTGAGCTCGCCGTAAACGACGCCGACGCTGAACCAGGCGGTGGAGCTCGGTGCCAGCTGGCAGGCCTTTTCGAATGCGGGCAGGGCTTGGGCATGGTGGCTCAGATGCTCTTCTTCCGCGCCGAGGGCAAACCATGCGGCCGGATCGGCCGGGCTCAGCTCCGTCGCTCGGTGGAAGCAGTCGAGGGCCTGCTTGCGATAACCGGCTCCTGCGTAGGCGCGACCGAGCCATAGCCGGGCCTCTCCGCTGCGGCCATTGATCGAGGCCGCCTTGCGGAAGGGGGAAAGGGCCTCCGCGGGGTTGCCGGCGAGCAAAAGAGCTTCGCCCAACCGTAGCCAATCTGGGGCGGAGCGCGGGTTGGCTTGGGCCTGCGCTCGGAGCGATGCGAGCCTCTGCTCCAGGGTGCCGTGCGGGGAGGGCGGGGAAAGGGCAGGGCCCGGGGTGCCGGAGCTCCGCGCCAGCGGAAGAAAGGGGGCTGCGATGGCGAGGAGTAGCGGAAAGCTCCGTCGGGGCAAGGAACTCGAAGAGCGGCGATCCATGCTCCCAGAGTATGCGACCGGCCGGCGCGCGTTCCAGAAAGAAACGACTTCCGGAACCGGGAAGCCCGGAGTTTAGCTTGCCAGGAAACGAAGGAAATTGCTATGGGCACGATGTTCTTTCGATGATCTTTGTGCTCCCGCTCCTGTTCGCGCTCTTGGAGGAGCCGAGCGCTTTTGATTCGGCTCCGGAGACGCAGGAGGTCATCCCCTATGACGCGGCTTCCCTGGCTGCGAAGCCCGTCGTCGTGGAAAGCGGCGGGGTTCGCTACGTCGTGACCGGAAACACGCTCTTCTCCGAAGGCAAGATTGCCGGTGCGCTACGCGACGCCAAGAGTCCGGAGGACGCGGTCAATCGGCTCAAAGTGGCCTATCAAAGGGCGGGTTATTTCCTGGTCACCATCCGCGCGGTGGTCGAGGAGAAGCGGGTGGAGCTCGAGGTGATTCAAGGGAAGATCACGGATGCCCGAGTCGTCCCCTCCCTGCGCTGGTTCTATGGTGGGCTCACGAATCGACCTTCGGTGAAGACAAGCGACGTGGTCCGGCGGACGGTCGATGCGGAAGCCTATGCCGCCCGCCAGCAGGAGCGACCGAAGGTGAACTTCAGTCCGAGTTCCGATTTCGCCAGCTCGGTGATGGATGTCGAGACCCGGCCCATCGAAAGCTTTGCTCCGAACCCCCTCAACCAGGCGAATCCATGGAATGCCTCCGTGGGCTTCGGCAACTATGGGAACCGTTTTGCCGGGCGCTATATGAGCGACGCGGCGGTCGCCTACCGTCCGGGTTACGGCCTCGAGCTGACAGGGGGGTTCACCAACGGCTGGGATGGCTTGAATCCCTATACGGAGGGTGGGCAGTTCCAGATGGAAAACGGCGGTCTTTCCTGGGCGACTCCTTGGGGTGTCTACGGGGTGACCTTTTCGAACATGCAGTCCGCGTTCGGCGAGGTGACGGCTCCGCTCTATCCCGCCGTGTTCATGCAGAATTGGCAGATCTACGGGCAGCAGACGGTCTACGCGAGCGAGAGCTTCCGCTGGACGATGAACGAGCGGCTGACCTCGATGAACTTCACCGAAGACGTCTTCCAGGGCGCGATCCGATTGCTTTCCCAGGATTACGGCACGGCCCAGCTCGGCACTACGGTCAGCCAAAGCTTCCGGACCTTCGGATTGCCCGCGCAGATCGGTGGAAACATCTACGGTGTTCGCGGGACCCGGCTTGGGGCGTTTTCCGGGGTGAACAACGCACCGCTGGAGGGACCCGGAGTGCCGGCGGCCAACTTCACCTACTACCGGGGCAACGTGAGCTATACGCAAACCCTCCCCGAAGGGATGCAGCTTGTGCTGACCGGCTACGGGCAGATCTCGCAAAACTCGCTGCCGATCATGGAGTACTTCGTGCTGGGCGGCATGGGGAACCTGGCGGCATGGTATCCGGGCGTCCTTTACGGCGATACAGGCTACATCAGTCGTGCCGCCCGCGTTGCTCCCGCCGTCCAGCAGTGGGGATTTTCGATGAC
>JAQUAR010000072.1 GCA_028687155.1 Methylacidiphilaceae bacterium
AAGGATGTCATCCTTGAGATCATCGGAAGGATCGGATTCGACGGGGCAACCTATTGCGCCATGGAGTTTACCGGGGCAGGCATTGCCAGCCTCTCCCTGGAAGACCGGATGACCATCGCGAACATGGCCATTGAGGCGGGCGGAAAAAACGGCGTCTTCCCCGCCGACGAAAAGACCCTGGCTTTCGTTCAGGAAAGCTGCCGGCGCAATGGAACCCGTCTGCAGTTCGAGCCCGTGGAGCCGGATCCCGGCGCGCCCGTTCTCGCGGAGCAGACCATCGATCTTTGCGCCCTTGAGCCGACCGTCGCCCAGCCCCCCAATCCCGGCAATCGGGAACTGGCGCAGCGGCTCTCCTCGGTGCGCATCGACCGGGCCTACCTCGGCTCATGCACAGGGGGAAAGCTCTCCGATTTTTTGGCTTTTGCCCAGGTCCTCAACGGGAAGCAGGTTGCCGTGGAGACCTTTGCCGTGCCGGCCACTCCTCTGGGCGCTTCCGAGCTCCATCGCCGGCAAATCGACGGGAAGAGCGTCTGGGAGATTCTGGGTTCCGCCGGCGTGCGTCTTACGGAGAACGCCTCTTGCGCCGCCTGCCTGGGCGGTCCGATGGACACCTTCGGCCGACTCGACCGGCCCATGACCTGCATATCGGCGACCAACCGGAACTTCCCCGGCCGGATGGGTCACAAGGAATCCAAGGTCTACCTGGCCTCACCCTACACCGTGGCCGCTGCTGCCTTGACGGGACGGATTACCGATCCACGGGAATTTCTCCCTTCGTGATCTCTTCCTTCGCTCGCCTTTTTCCGCCTCTTGCCGCACTTCCCGCCTGGGCAACCACCCTCGCCTGCTTCCTCTTCCTAAGCCTTTCGGGCTGCGCAACCGTGACAGGCGGCTACGACCTGGTCACCAAGATCGATGCACCTCTTTATTTCCAAGGCCCGGGACAGGAAGCGCCCGATGCCTACCTCGAGAAGGGAACCCGAGTGAAGATTCTCCAGTCGGCGGGGAGCTACGCCCGTGTCGAGACGACGCGGGGAATGCGCGGCTTTGTCCGACTCTCCGACCTACAGCAGGGGCCGGAGCAGGCAGGGATGGGGGCCTATGGCGGCTCCTCGATGGCCAGTCCCGGGATGTTCTAAGCGGCCTCGGGCGCGTCAAAATCTTCTTGTCATTGGCCAAAGAGAGAAGTTCTCTCAATTTCATCCCGAGGACAGGTGCCAGAGCGGTTGATTGGGCACGCCTGGAAAGCGTGTGGCCGTCACAAGCGGCCCGAGGGTTCGAATCCCTCCCTGTCCGCCATTTCGGAACAAAACTGGGCACGCCCAGGGCATCCGATTTTACGCCAGAGCTAGAGATCGCCACCAAGGTTCGGAGCAGATTGCTCTTGGACCCCATGATGCGGACCTCCTTGTCCTCGACCTCGACCCGCTGGGCCAGCAGCCGAAGGTGATCGCGGCGGTAGCCGCCCCCGTCGAGGTGCATCCGCTTCCGGGCGGTGTCGACGAACTGGCGAAGCATCTGCGGCGTGACGGCCTGGTGCGTTGCGCTTTCAAGCATGGCCTGCGCTCGCAGAGCGTCGGCCTGGGCCTGATCCCGAGTCGCCTTGAGACCGGCTATGCGGTCCTTGAGCGCCGGATCGTCCAAGATCGGCCACGCCCGCCTCGATCGCGTCCATGGAGCCGCTTCAGGCGCAGCTCGGCCTCGGCCGCCCGCTTGTTCAACTCAGCGATATGCTCACGCCGCCGCTCGGCATGGTCCTGTCGGCGGTCGATGACGGAGGCCAGAACCTCCGCCAGCCGTTCGGGCGCCAGCAGCCGGTCCTCGATGTAGCCGGCGACCAAGGTATCGAGCTTGTCCATCGGGATCGCCTGACCCACGCAGCCGGTCTCACCCTGCCGTGCCTTGATCGAGCAAGCATCATAGCGGTAGCGCCCGCTCTTGCCGGTACGGATGGTCATCGCGCCGTCGCAATGGCCGCAGAAGCAGATGCCGGTGAGCAGTGTCGGGCCGGTGACGACGCGTGGCGGCGCCACCTTCGGTTGCGCGCCTTTAGATGCGCCCGCACCGCATCGAACGTCGCCTGGTCGATCAGCGGCGGCACCTCGACTGTGACGACCTCGCTCTGCGGCTTCAATTCCTTGGGCTTGGAGCGTTTGTTGAACTCGTGCTCGCCGATGTAAGTCCGCCGCGTGAGGATGCGGTAAAGCTGGCCGATGCCCCAGCGCCCGCCGTCGCGCGTGAAACGGATCGATCTCCAGCTTCTTCTTCACCTTTGCCCCGCGCGTCTCGGCCGCGACGACGCGGTAGCCAATCGGCGGCAAGGAGCCGTTCCAGAAGCCTTGTCGGGCGTTCTCCTTCAGCGCGCGGAGAACGTGCTTGGCGTTCTCCTTCGACTGATACTCGTCGAACAGCGCCATGATCTGCCGCATCATCTGGTGGATCGGATCGTCGCCGATCTCCTGGGTGATCGAGAGCAACTTGACGCCGTTCTTCGCCAGCTTGCGGACATAGAACTCCATATCGAAGGCATCGCAGAAGAAGCGATTGAACGAGTGGACGATCACCACGTCGAAGGGCGCGGGCTTGGACGTGCCCGCCTCGATCATGCGCTGGAACTCGGGCCGGCGATCGTTGGTCGCCGACGCGCCCGGCTCCACATAGGTCTCGACGAGCTGGTAGCCGCGGGAGGCGCAGGTAGAGTGCGGCGCGCAACGGCACGGTCATGGCAATAGTCTCCTTACGGCGTCATTGTTTCGTCCCGAACAGTTCGTCGAAGAAGTCGCTGAACCATCGCTCGAACAGATCGACCTCGGCCTCGCTGATGGGGATATGCTCCGGCCAATCGTCGGTGACGGTCCAGTCCGCGAGATCGGCATCGACATCCCGGCGGCGCCGATCTCGGCGGGCTGGAGGCGCCGGAAGGCCATAATCGTAGAGATCGAAGGCCGGGGCGCACAGATCGTCGGGCGAAACATCCGGGCGTCCGTGATCGTCGCCGAGGCTTTTCTTGTGTCGAGACATTCGCACAGGATCGCGCGCAAACGCCACCGATTGAACGACCGGATACTACGCCACAGCTTTCCGCGTAGCGGGGGATAGAAAGACAGGCTGTAGGTCGCTGTGGCGTGCCACAGGTTAGGCCCGGTAGCCCAACAACGGATCGAAAGAGTGTCAGGCAAGGCCATACCATGCCCCCCGGCCTGCGCCGTGCAAGGTCAGATAGCCTTGATCGGCGAGTGATTTCAGGTGGTATTTGACTCGGTGCCGGTTCACACCGCTGACCTTGGCGGCTTCCGCCACCGTCACCCGGCCATGCTCGCGGACCAACTCCAGGATCAGCACCGACAATTCAGGCATGTCGGCGAGCATGATGCGCTCGCGCTCCATCTTCTTTGCAAGCCGCTGCTTCTGCCGCTGCAAGGCCCGAAGGAAGAACTCCAGCCAGGGATTCCAGTCCGGCTCGGCCGTGCGGATCGTCCCCTGCGTCCGCCGTAGTGACAGGTAATAGCCTTCCTTGCTCTGCTCGATCACGCTCTCCAGCGAACTGTATGGCACATAGGCGTAGCCCGCGCGTAGCAGCATGAGCGTGGTCAGGATGCGCGACAGCCGGCCATTGCCGTCCTGAAAGGGATGGATCTCCAGAAACACCACGACGAACACCGCAACGACCAGCAGGGGGTGGAGGCTCCTGTCCTTCTCCCGCTCGGCGACCCATTCGACCAGCTCGGCCATACGGCGCGGGGTGTCGAACGGCGTAGCGGTCTCGAACCCCACGCCGAGGCTCTTGCCGTCCTCGTCAAAGGCTTCGACGTGGTTGGCGAGCGTTTTGTATGAGCCGCGATGCCGCTCGTCCTTGGACGAGTGAAGCAGCAGATCGCGATGGAGCTGGCGGATGTGGTTTTCGGTCAGCGGGATCGAGTCACAGGCATTGAAGATCGTCTCCATCACCTCGGCATAGCCGGCGACCTCCTGCTCATCGCGCGTGGCGAACGAGCCGATGCGAATGTTCGCCAGCAACTGCTCGACCTCTCGGTCACTGAGCTTGGCGCCCTCGATGCGGGTCGAAGAACCGATGCTCTCGATCGTGGCGACGCGGCGCAGGCTGGACAGACGTTCCGGCGCGATCC
This sequence comes from Methylacidiphilaceae bacterium, assembly GCA_028687155.1. Taxonomy (GTDB): domain Bacteria; phylum Verrucomicrobiota; class Verrucomicrobiia; order Methylacidiphilales; family Methylacidiphilaceae; genus Methylacidimicrobium. The sequence goes on from JAQUAR010000072.1 coordinate 4,128, forward strand.
GGCCGATCGCCCGCCAAGCCCCCTTGAACTCGTCGATCTCGGCGATCAACGAGAGGATTTCGGGCGTGATGCGGAGCGTGGCGGTATTAAGCGTCATGCCATTGACCTGTCCATTTCTCTCCAATTCTTATAGCATCAAATTTCCCATTCTCCTATCCATTTCTCTCCATTTTCGGCGGTCATTTTGTGGCCGAGCACCGAACTCGGCCGCCTCCTTAATGGCAAGGCTTAGGGCGCCATCCTCGGCGCGCTGCGGAGTGCCTTCCGCCCAGCTTCCTCCGCCTCCGCTTTGCTCCGTCTCCGTGCAGCCGGTTCCCCGCGAAGGCACCCACTCCGCTTGCATACCCGCTGTTCGTCACGAGGCAGGGTTGCAGCGCAGCGCTGCGAACCCAGCGACAAGGAAGCAAGCCATGACCATTCAGACCATTGCCAAGACCCCCCGCAACACGATCTTTCAGGGCGATTGCATCGCCACCATGAGGCGCTTCGAGCGGGGATCGGTTGATTTCATCCTGACCGATCCGCCCTACATCACCCATTATCGGGGACGGGACGGCCGCACCGTTGCCAATGACGACAATGCCCGTTGGCTTCGCCCCGCGTTCAATCAGATACACCGTATTCTGAAACCCGGCGGGTTTTGCGTCGGCTTCTACGGCGAGAGCAAGGTGGACCTGTTCATGGACGCATGGCGTTCGGCGGGTTTCCGCGTTGTCGGCCATCTTGTCTTTCGCAAGCAATATGCGTCGTCGTCGCGCTTTCTCCGTTGCGAGCACGAGCAAGCCTATCTTCTGGCGAAGGACGAAGTAACGCCGCCGGCCCATCCGATTCCCGACGTGATCGACTTCGCCTATACTGGAAACAGGTTGTATCCGACGCAGAAGCCCGTGCCGGCATTGCTGCCCTTGATCGAATATTTCACCCGGCCGGGCGATCTTGTGCTTGACCCGTTTTGCGGATCGGGTTCGACATCGGAGGCAGCCCAACAGCTCGGCCGCGATTGGCTGGGCGTCGAACTGGACGAACGGCATCACGCGACAGCCAGCCGGCGGTTGCTGTCGCTCCCCAAGGTGGCCTGACAAGGGCCGCCCGACAGGAAGGAGGGACGCATGGTCGCGGGAGCCGTCGCGATCGGCTTGCTGGTATTCCTGTTCGAGACGTTGCGCCCGCCGATCCTCCGCCTCGCGGTCGCACTGATCTTCGCCATTCCGGCCGCGATTGCCGGCTATGCCCTGATCCACGGAATCATCCGCGACGCCGTGCCCTCCGAAATCTGGCGGCAAATCTTCTGCGTCATCGGCGGGCTGATCGTCGGCGTCTCCGCGCTCATGAAATTAGCCGCGCCAGTGGCCGGGCACTCCCCGCAGATAGCCCGCTGAATCCGCAAAGGCACGCTTCCCGAAAAGCCGCTGCCCGACGCTCCACAATGCAGCCTGCCGGCGGCTCGCCGAGCGTCGCCTGGCTCGCACCAGCAAGAAAGAACAGCGGCGTCCTTGCGGAATACTGCTCAGCTCTGATCGTCGGGCCGCACAAGCTCGACATGACTGACGCCGAGAGCCTCGGCCAGCTCGTAAAGCGTGATAACGGTCGGAGCCTCCTGGTCGATCCAATCCGAGTGCTATAGCGCGGGACAGCGGCAGCGTACCCTCGGTCCGATTCTGCAAGCCCTCGTCCGCAGGCCGAGCACCCTTTCCTTCCTTGAACGATGAGAAACTGAAACTCCACTCTGGAAAGAAGGGCCGGTAGCGGATAGAGTTCTTGGAAATGGAAAGCGCAGGTCCGCGGGGCGATATGGTTCGATACTACTGGCGACGGAGACTCACGGCAGACCTAGTCGATGCCTTTGGCGCCTACTTCTCGGCCCTCGTGCTCTTCCAGATTTCAGGATTCGCCGCATCCTATTATCTGGCTAGCCATCATACGGCGATTCCCACCTATCGAACGATCGCCTTGCCGCTCTCCTTCCTCCTCGGCCCCTGGTGCTACTTCGCCTTGCTGGAGCGAAGCGCGCATGGCGCCACGCAAGGAAAGCTCTGGTTCAACCTTCGCGTCTATACCTCCGAAGGCGAACCCGTGACTCTCGCAGGTGCCACCCGCCGCCACGCCTGCCGAATCGCGGGGGCGATCCTCGCACTCTGGCCGCTCGCCCTCGCGGGGACCAAGATTCCCTCGATGGTCCATTGGATTCTCCTGGCGCTGAGCGTGCCGGCGGCGTTCTGGCTCTACTACCGATTCGTCGATCGAGTCTCCGGCACCCAGGTCGTCCCGCGCGAATACCCTCCTCCCTCGTTTTGAGGGTAAAAGGAGATAGGCGTCCAAGTTTTTTCGCCCGCCTGTCCCGCAAGCGCTCTTCTACGGATCGCGTACGAAGTTTACCGCACTTCGGCTATCCGGGCTTCACTGTCACCAGAATCGCAATCACCAGGACCGACAGGGCGATCAGTCCGGGGAACCAGCGCACAAAACCGGGAATCCGGGCATCGGGATGAGACGAATATCGGCGGAGCATTCCGGCCTGCATGCCCTGAAGCCCGGACAGAATCACCACGAAAACGAGTTTGGCCGAGAGCCAGCCCTTACTGAAACTTCCACTCTGTACACCCAGCGCGATTCCGAGCGCCCAGACCAGGAGCATTGCGGGCATGGTCACACGGCTATCCCACCGGCGCACCGAAGCGATGAGCGAACGGGAAGATGACTCCATGCCGATCCGCACCAGGGCCGCGAGCAGGATGGACTGCGTGAAGAGACCACCGACCCAGACCAGAACGGCGGCGGTGTGCAGCGCTTTGATCCAGAGATAGGTCACCTTTCCTCCTCCCTCTCCACGCTTAGGCCAGAGCCTCTTCCTTCCTTCTGAGGAGGCCGGCGTTCATAAAGGCCCCGAAGGGGAGAACGCTACCGAGGAGGAGGCGCACAACCTCGCTGCGGGGCCAGCCGCCCGCCGAGGAGGCCACCAGCAAGCTCCAGAGGAACAAGACAAAGAAAAACCCGTGCACGGGGCCGATCACCTGGACACCCAGGGGATGCCCGAAGAGATGCTTGGCGGGAACCGCCACGAAAACGAGCAAAAGCAAGGAGAACCCCTCGAGCAGCGAAGCGA
>JAQUAR010000073.1 GCA_028687155.1 Methylacidiphilaceae bacterium
CCTCCCACGTCTCCAAGACCACCGGGTCGGGCCCCTCGATCAGCAGCCGGATCTTCGGCTCAGTTCCAGAGTAGCGCAAAAGGACTCGGCCCTCCCCGCCCAAGACGCGCTCGGCTTCGGCGACCATTTCCTCCACTTTCGGCATCTCCTCGAGCGGCTTCTTCTCCCGAACGGCCAAGTTGAGTTGACGCTGGGGATATTTCCGCAAACAGCGGCGGAGCTCAGCAAGAGGGCTGCCGGTCGTAGAGACAATGCGTAGGATTTCCAGCCCGACGCGCAATCCGTCGGCGCTCGCCGCTTGGTCCAAGAGCAGGAGATGTCCGGACTGCTCCCCGCCGAGATTGAGCCCGTGCGCGCGCATCGCGGCCGCGACGTGCCGGTCGCCTACGGGCGTTCGCAGCACCCGCACCCCCGCCTCCTGCAACAGCCGATCGAGCCCAAGATTGCTCATGACCGTAGCGGCCACCGCCCGATTGGCCAGCACCCCACGACGATGGTAATCCAGAGCCAGGATGGTCAGAAGATCGTCGCCGTCCAGCACCTCTCCCTGGTGGTCGCAACAGAGCAGCCGATCCCCGTCGCCGTCGAGAGCGAAGCCGACGTCGGCTTCCGCCAGCCGGACCAGCTCGGCCAGTCTCTCCGGGTGCATGCTGCCGCAATCGCGATTGATATTGATTCCGTTGGGACTCGCCGAAAAGAGGAAGGGTTCCGCCCCGAGGGAGGTGAAAAGGGGGCCTACCAGGTCAGATGCCGCCCCGTTGGCTGCATCCACGACGATCCGGAGCCGGGAGAGGTCGGTTCCTTCCGGCCACTGCCTTCGCAAGGCATCCAGATAGAGATCCTGCGCCCGCAATAGGGATTGCAGCCGACCTACCCGCACGCCGGTCGGACCTTCGGAAGAGAGCCACGGATAGGCGGGAAGACGGCTCGCGATGCTTTCCTCGACCTCCTCCGAGACCTTGGCCCCATCAGGGCCGAAGAGTTTGATTCCGTTATCCGGAAAAGGGTTATGCGAAGCACTGATCATCACCCCACCCGCGGCTCCAAGCTGTCTTGCCAACTCACCCACCGCCGGGGTCGGCAGCACCCCCAGGCGCACGACGTTCACACCGGCGGAAAGAATGCCCGAGACCAGAGCCGATTCGAGGAGCTCGCTCGAAATTCGCGGATCGCGTCCGACTACAATCTTCCTCCTTTCCCCGCTCGCCAGAGCGGAGGCGGCAATCGCCCCTACGGCAACGGCCACCGTTGGGGTTAGTGGATGTCGATTCGCCGTGCCTCGAATGCCATCGGTTCCGAAGAGTCGCGCCGTCGGTTGTCTCAAGTCATGCTCCAAGGCTACTTCTCTAGTCCAAGCGAAGAAAGGATCTGGTCGATCGACCCCGGTTCGAGCGACTCTCGAAGAATCGCCCAGACGGCGATCGCGAGGACCAGGGAAATGAGCTTTTGTTTCCAGTTGTCCAACAGCAAACTCATGGCGGCTTCTCCTCTTTCGCGCGCATTGTCTGGCTAAACAAGGATCTCCGTCAATCGTGCGCGCAGCCGGTTTGGATCGAAGTGACGCTCCAGCTTGCCCTCCAAGGCAAGGGAGATGACACCGGTCTCCTCGGAGACGACGACGACGACGGCGTCGGTCATCTCGCTCAAGCCCAATGCCGCCCGGTGGCGCAATCCGAGCGGCCGCTCAAGCCGATCCGTCTCGCTCAGCGGAAAAACTGCGGCCGCCACTACGATGCGATTGTCCCGGATAACGACTCCGCCGTCGTGCAGCGGAGTGCGGGGATAAAAGGTGGTCACCAGCAGATCCGCGCTTAACTTGGCATCCAGGAGGGTCCCCGTGTCCCGGGCGGGTCGATAGAGGTCTTCCCGCTCCATGGAGATGAGAGCTCCGAAACGCTCTCTCTGGCAGATTTCGGCAGCGTTGACGATATGCTCGATCACCTCCGCCTGCTGCTGCCGACCCGAGCTGGTGACGCTCCGGCGCCCCACTTCCGCAAACACCTGTCGCAATTCCGGTTGAAACAGGACGACCAGTGCAACGAAAAAGGAGGGAGAAAAGAGCCGGATGAGCTCGGTGACAACCCGCAAGTGAAGAACGGCGGAAAAGAGCGTGAGGACGACCAGGACGATCAGAAGTCCGGTCAGCACCTGCACCCCGCGCGTCCCCTGCAGAAGCTTCCAGACCTGATAAATGACCACGGCAATGATCAGGATCTCCACGACCCAGGAGAGAGTCAGCCCGTAAGACCTCACGGCAGCCCTCCCTGCAGCGCGGCAATGACATTCCGAGCCGCGACCGCTCCGTCCACGTCATGGACTCTCCAGACCGCCGCACCCTTGGTCGAGGCCAGGATTTCCACGGCCAAGCTAGCCGCATCCTGGTCTTTCACGGGAGCCCATCTTCGGAGGAAGCTCTTCCGGGAAACTCCCACCAGAAGCGGTCGTCCCATTTCCGCAAAAACGCGGAGTTCGCGCAGCAACGCCCAATTCTGATCCTCCGTCTTGGCAAAGCCAAAGCCGACGTCGCACAGGATCCTCTCCCCGGGTATCCCGGCCTCCCTGCACTGGCTCAGGCGGACGCTCATCTCTTCCTTGACCTCCCGCACGACGTCCCGATATACGGCATCCGCCTGCATGGTTTTCGGAACCCCGCGGGAGTGGACCAGAACATACCCCGCGCCGGCATCCCTCACTGTCTCCCAGAGACCCGTCTCCCACTTGCCCCCGGAGACGTCATTGACGATCTCTGCTCCCTCTGCCAGAGCGACTCGAGCCACGCTGGCCTTGTAGGTATCGACCGAGATCGGGACGGTGAGCCTTCCGGCAACCGCCCGCAATACGGGAAGAAGCCTGTGCAGCTCCTCCTGTGCCGAGACAGGCTCCGCCCCGGGTCGCGTCGACTCCGCGCCGAAATCCACTAGGTCGACTCCGATCTCTTCCATGCGCCGTGCCTCTTCTGCCGCCTCCCTCGCGGAGAGCAGCCGGCCTCCATCGGAAAAGGAGTCGGGAGTCAGATTGATGATCCCCATGATGAGGGGTCTGTGCGACGAGAGCGCCAGCGCTCGAGCCGAAGTGACCCATCGCGCGGGGTGAAATGCCTCTAGGGACGCTGCGGCCTTTGCAACCTCTGCGCCGACCTCGTTCTGAGCCGCCTCCTCTCCCCGCACAGGGGAATCGCCGAGGCGGGACTCCTCCGCCTGGTCCGATTGCCGACCCGTTTCGAGATGCTTTCCGGGAACGGAAGGAGACGTTTTCCTGGCAGCAAAGATCTCCACTCCGTCAGCCGCCGCCTCCCCGCTTATTCCTCAATGCTCTTTCTACGAGCTTCAGCGAGAGTGTATTTACCACGTCTTCCCGGCGAAGCCAACCCTTCCTCGCGATGTTTACGCCGATTCGCACAAACCCGAGTTCCCGGGTATGATGGGCATCGGGATTGATGACGCACCGCACTCCCTTATCCCTGGCTGCGTGCCACCACCGCCAATCGAGATCGAGCCGCAGGGGCTGCGCATTGAGTTCGATCCACGTCCCGGTCTCGGCCGCGCAGTCGATGATCTTCTCCAGATTCACGGGATAGGGTTTCCGCATCAACAGGAGCCGTCCGGTGGGATGACCGAGCATGGTGACATTAGGATTTTCCATCGCGCGGATGATCCGACGAGTCATCTCCTCCTCGCTTGCAGAAAATCCGGCATGCACGGAAGCCACCACGTAATCGAGGCTGGCGAGCAGCGAATCCGAAAAGTCGAGTCGGCCGTCGCGCAGGATGTCGCACTCCGTCCCGGAAAGGAGCCGAAATCCTCGAAACGTTCCGTTCAGCTTTCGAATCTCCGCCTGCTGGCGGGCCACTCTCTCCTCATCCAGGCCATTGGCCTGAAAAGAAGATTTCGAATGATCGGCGATTCCCAGATATTCCAGTCCCAGGGCCTGCGCTGCTTCCGCCATCGCCAAAAGAGTGCTATGCCCGTCGCTCGCCGTCGTATGGCAATGGAAGGTGCCGCGCAGATCGGTCCACTCGATCAGCCGGGGAATCTGGTTGCTTTCGGCCGCTTGGATCTCGCCCAGATTCTCCCGAAGCTCAGGCGGAATATAGGCCAGTCCTAGGTTTTCATAGATCTCGGCTTCGTCCCGACACCGGAGTCGTTCTCCGGATTCTTTCTCTGGAACGGCGGCATCCTCCGATCCCTCGGAGAAGCGGATTCGAGCTTCGCGAAAAAGACCCCACTCGGAGAGTTTTTTCCCTTGTGCGATCGCACGCTGGCGTAGGGCGATATTGTGCTCCTTGCTCCCCGTAAAATGGAGGAGCGCATAGGGATAATCATCGTCGGGCACCACCCGGAGATCGCAGGCGAGCCCACCCTCCAAGACGACGCTCGACTTCGTTTCTCCATGGTTGACCACGCGCCGCACCCCGGCGGCGGAGACAAACCCCTCCATCACCGCCGCAGGCTTCGGCGAAGAGCAGACCAGATCGAGATCCCGAACGATCTCCTTTCCCCGCCGAAAGCTGCCTCCCATGCTCACGCGAACGACCTCGGGATGGGCTCGAAGCTCCTCAACCAGTTGCTCGGCCAGCCCGATCAGATCGCCGTACCGATGGTAGGCCGCGTAGGAGCGTCTCTGTTCGATGCCGGAGAGGATGTTCTCTTCGGTCTTTGGGCCGAAGCCGGGAAGTTTGCCCACCCGGTGGCTTCGGCATGCCGCTTCGAGCTCGGCCAGATCTCGAAGCCCCAGTTTCTCCCAAAGAATCTTCGCCTTCTTGGGTCCGAGCCCGGGAATGTCGAGGAACGCCACCACCCCCGGCGGAAAAGATCCCTTGAGTTCTTCCAGATAAGGCAGTTGGCCCGTGGCGACGAGCTCCTCCAGTTTTGCCCGGATCCCTTCTCCAATGCCCTTGACCCCCTCCAGCTTCCCTTCCCGAACGAAGGTGTCGAAATCTTCGGAGAGCGAGTCGAGCGCCCGCGCTGCGGTTCGGTACGCCCGGGATTTAAAGGGATTCTCTCCCTGCAAATCGAGCAGGGTCGCGATCTCCTCGAGCTTCTCAATCGCCTCTTCCTTTGTCACGAAGCCTCCCACGCCAAGCATATCTCCTCAAAAGTCTTTCGCCAAGCAGGGCAAGCCTTCCACGGAAGAGCCCTGCCCGATTCGGGCCGGCGTTTTCATCCTCCCGTTGCGCAGGGACCCCGCGTCGAGTAGACTCTCCACACGGTGTCAGACCGTTCATCGGCAAACCTCTGGAAGGAGGCAAAGGAACTCTTCCCTGGAGGGGTCAACTCTCCGGTTCGATCGTTTCGCGCCGTGGGCGGAGCGCCATTCTTCGCCCGGCGCGCGGGAGGGGCCACGCTCTGGGATGTGGACGGTCGGCCCTACCTCGATTATGTCTGCTCGTGGGGAGCCCTACCCCTTGGTCACGCTCATCCTGCGATCGAGTCTGCCTTGCGCGAGGCAATCGTCGAGGGAACCAGCTTTGGCGTCCCCACTCCTCGCGAGGTACAACTGGCAAAAACGATCCGCGCCTTTGTCCCCTCGATTGAAAAGCTGCGGATGACCTCGAGCGGGACCGAATCCTGCATGACCGCGGTCCGCCTGGCGCGCGGCTTTACCGGCCGGAATAAGATCCTCAAGTTTGCCGGCTGCTACCACGGACACAGTGACTCTCTCCTGGTGAAAGCCGGCTCGGGAGCGCTGACGCATGGGGAGCCTGACAGCGCGGGAGTGCCTGCGGCGCTGGCGGATCTCACGATCGTTCTCCCGTGGAACGATCCGGTCGCCGCCAGAGATCTATTCGCCCGGGAGGGAAAAGGGATCGCCGCCGTCATCCTGGAACCGGTGCCCGCCAATGCAGGGCTTCTTCCTCCCCAACCCGGGTTCCTCAACCAGATCCGCGAGCTGTGCGACCGGCACGAGACACTGCTCATTTTCGACGAGGTGATCACCGGCTTCCGCTTGAGCATGGGGGGAGCGCAGGAGCGATTTGCCATTCGGCCGGATCTCACGATTCTCGGTAAAATCGTCGGTGGAGGCTTGCCCGCAGCCGCCCTCGGGGGCCGGGCCGACATTCTTGAGCGGCTGGCTCCCGAAGGCGATGTTTACCAGGCGGGAACGCTGAGCGGCAACCCGCTGGCGATGGCCGCCGGACTTGCCCAGATTGAAGAGATGGAGCGCTGCGGCGCTCACCAGCAGCTCGAAGAGTTGGGCATGCTCTTAGAGTCGGAAGTTCAAGATCTTCTCCGGCGCCGGGGGGAACGCGGCGTCCAGTTCCAGCGCGTAGCTTCTCTCTTCTGCCTCTTCTTTACCGACCAGCCGGTCTGCTCCCTCGAAGCTGCGCTCGGAAGCGACCGGAAGCGATTTGCCCGATTTTTTCACTCGCTGCTGCGGCAAGGGATCTTTTTTCCCCCTTCGCCCTTCGAAACCTGTTTTCTTTCCACCGCACATTCCCAGGCGGATCTCGAAAAAACGGTCGTTGCCATCGACCAAGCCTTGAAAGAGTCCCAATGAGGAGCCGACGGCTTCCCACGCTTCTCCTCCTCTGTTTCTGGTGCGGCCTGCCCGCGCGGCTGCCGGCCTCCGTTCCCCAGGAGCCGATCTTCCCCAAGAGCCAGCTGAGGCCAGGGATGCACGGTCTCACCTATACCGTGCTGCAAGGACAGAAAATCGAGCCGCTCCAGACCGAGATCCTGGGAATTGCCAAGGATTACGTCGGTCCGGGGCTCGACTTGATCATTGCCAAGCTGATCGACGCCAAAACGGCGACGATCGGCGCGGTCCATGGCATGAGTGGGAGCCCGCTCTACGTCGATGGCAAGCTCGTAGGCGCGCTTTCGCGACGCATCGCCTCCTTCGAAAAGGACGGTCATTGCGGCTTTACCCCGATCGAGGACATGCTGCGCGTGGAGCAGGAGCCGTCCTCCCATCCCGCGCGCCCCTTGCCGACCCAGTTGCGCGAAGCCTGGCATTGGGCCGAACCACGTCCTCTACGGGGTGCGATGCTTCGGGCGGACTATTTGGGCGTCCCCCTGTCGGTCGGGGGGCTCAACCCGCAGGTGGCGGCACGCTTTTTGGAAGCCCTCGGCCTACGCGGGACGCCGGTGCTTGCCGTACCAGGCGGAGGGACCGTGACCATTCCGGGAGGCGGCTCGACCTTGGAGCCCGGAGCGCCGCT
>JAQUAR010000074.1 GCA_028687155.1 Methylacidiphilaceae bacterium
CGGGCCGATCTGGAAGGAGAAGCCGACCTGGTGGAAGAGGTCATTCGGATGCGCGGACTGGCCGAGGTGCCTCCTCGGGTTTCCGTCGGATGGTCGGAGGAGAGTCGAGACGACTGCCGCTGGGATCGACGGGAAGCGGTTCGAACCGCGCTGAGCGCACGGGGATGGCAGGAGTGCATTAGCCTGCCCTTCACCGTTCTCGATCCGGGAGAAGTCGGAATCGAGCTGGCGAATCCGGCAAGCGCCGATTTGCGTTTCCTACGCTCCGAGCTTGGAGCGGGCCTGATCGAAATCGCCCGCACCAATTGGGCGAAAGGGAATCGGAGCCTGCGGCTCTTCGAATTGGGCCGAGTGGTTCATCGGCGTCGGGGACAGGTGGAGGAGCGGGAGCGGTTGGCGGTTCTCGCCGCCGGAGGGGCAGGGGATCCTCATTGGTTGACGGAAGAGCGCCCGCTCGACTTTTACGACCTGAAGGGCCTGGCCGACTTCCTGGAGAACTCTTTTGCCTTTCCCAAAGAGGCTCGCCTGCGGCTGGAAAGCATTCCCCGCGAGGAGGCAGCCAAACGAGCAATCGACACGGAGCTCTTTCTCTTGGAGTACGATTTGGAGCCGTGGCTTGCGCAGGAGGAGAGGAAGCTGGTCTTTCGCCCGCTGCCGGTCTACCCGCCCGTTCGGCGGGACATCGCGGTCGTCGTCGACGAGGCGGTCACCCACTCGGAAATCTGCCGCGTCGTCGAAGCGAGCCGGCTGCCCTGCTTGGAGGGATTGCAGCTGTTCGACTTGTTTCGGGATCCCTCAGGAGCCCGCCTGCCGGTCGGCAAGAAGTCACTGGCCTACGCCTTGACTTTCCGGTCCCACGACCGCACCCTCACGGATAAAGAGGTCAATGGATGGCTTGGCGACGTCCGGGCCGCCTTGCGATCTCAAGGCTGGTCGTTGCGGGAGGCGTAGCTCCGGGGACCGGTGAGTTCTTTGACGGGAAACGGGGATCGAGCGCGGCTGGTCGGGTTTTTGTAAAATATTGTTTTATCCGTTAAGGGATCCGACGAACAATTTCCCTATGCTGCTCGTGCTTGGGATGCATGCCTTTCCTCCGATAAGTTCGATTACGGGAGCCGGAATTGCTCGCGCGGCCAACGCCAGGCCTTCACTGGAAGACGGAAGCACGCGGCAAGGTTCCCACTTATGTGTAAAGTGGTCGAAAGGCCCCATTCCCACACGGCAGCACGGGGAAGCTTATTTCGGGATCGGGAAGAAAGGGCTGGCCGCGCGCCTCATCCCGTTCCGCTCGGGAAGACCATTGGTGGTGGCGGTCATAGCGTGGCGATGACGAACGATCCGACGGCATCTCGTGCTGCGAACCAACGCCCTCTTGTCCCGGAGCTCACAGCATCTGGCAAGCTTCCTCAAACTCCAGGCGCGGGTTGCGGGGGAAAAGTTCACGAGAATCTCCATAGCCGAGATTGCAGAGAAAATTTGCCTTCCATCGGCCGTCGGGAAAGAATTCCGCATTCACTTTTGCAGCGTCAAACCCCGACATCGGACCGCAATCCAGGCCCAAGGCTCGCGCGGCGAGGATAAAGTAGGCCCCGGCGAGAGAACTGTTTCGGAAGGCCGTTTCTTGCGTGAGCGCTGGATTTCCGACGAACCACGAACGTGCGCCCGCGTGGGGGAATAGCTTGGGAAGCTTCTCGTAGAACTCAACGTCCCAAGCGATGATGGCGGTCACGGGGGCGCGGCGCGTCTTCTCCACGTTTCCTAAAGAAAGGGCCGGCAGCAATCGCTCCTTGGCGGCCGGGGTGGTGAGGAAGACAAATCGGGCCGGGGAGGCATTCGCGCTAGTCGGGCCGAGCCGCGTCAGACCGTAGAGCTCTTGGACAAGCCCAACGGGAATAGGAGTGGGAAGCCAAGCCGTATGAGTGCGAGCCTTGCGGAAGAGTTGGTCTAGGGCTTCGTCCGGAATGCGCCTCTGCGAAGAGGAAGCAGTCGGGGTATTGATCATGGGCTATGTCCTTTGTTCTTTGCTGAGCAGGTTCTTTTTTGTAACCAAGTCTAGAATAGGAACGAAAAGGAGCACGCACAAGAAGGCACATTCATGTCAGTGAGTCACAACGGCATTCCCGACAGGGAAGGCTGCCCGGCGGTTCGCGAGGTGTTGAACCGAGTGGGGGATAAGTGGAGCGTCTTAGTCGTCGTTCTTTTGCGAGACCGATCGAAACGCTTCAGTGAGCTTCGACGGGCGATCGAGGGCATCTCGCAGAGGATGCTGACACTGACCTTGCGGGGACTGGAACGAGATGGCTTGGTGAAGCGGACGGTCGAGCCGACGATCCCCCCTCGCGTCGATTATGAATTGACCGCACTCGGCCGGACCATCCTTGAGCCGGTGAGAGCGTTGGAGGAATGGGCCTTGGACCACCGCTCGGCCGTACAAGAAGCACGCCGGCGGTATGACGAGGCGCAAAAGCGCAGGATAGCGGAGATCGGCTGACGGCGCCTCTGCTTTCCCGCGCCTAGGCGGTCTCTTGGCCTATCTCCTCTCCATCGGTCACCGCCCCCAGGTGGGCGGAGCCGACCTGTGCCCGATATTTGGCGAGGACCCCCCTCCGGTATCGGCTCGCCGGCGGGTTCCAAGCTGCCAACCGGCGCGCGATCTCTTCCTCCGGGAGTTCGAGCCGGATCTCTTCGGCTTCGGCGTCGATGGTAATCGGGTCTCCGTTCTGAACAATGGCCAGGGGGCCTCCGGCTACTGCTTCCGGGGCGATGTGGCCGACGACAAAGCCATGGCTTCCGCCGGAAAAGCGGCCATCGGTAATGAGAGCGACATCCTTTCCGAGGCCGCGGCCCATGACGGCCGAGGTCGGGGAGAGCATCTCCCTCATTCCGGGGCCCCCTTGGGGCCCCTCGTAGCGGATGACGATGACGTCTCCCTTGACGACCGACCCGTCCAGGATGCTGGCCAGGGCCGCTTCCTCTGATTCGAAGACACGGGCGCTTCCGGTGAAGCGGAGGCCTTCCTTTCCGGTCAGCTTGGCCACCGCACCCAGCGGCGCCAGATTCCCGTGGAGGATCACGATATGGCCCATCGGCTTGATCGGTCTCTCGAAGGGAAGGATGATTTCCTGGTCGACGGGATAGTCGGCGCTCCCCTCGACATTTTCCGCCAGGGTTCTCCCGCTTACCGTCAGGCAGTCTCCGTGAAGGAGACCCTTTCCCAGAAGCCTCCGCAAGAGGGGAGGAAGTCCTCCGATCTCCGTCCAGTCGGCGACGGTAAAGCGGCCGCTCGGCTTGAGATCGGCGAGAACGGGCACCCGTTTACCGATCCGCCGGAAATCCTCCAAGCTCAGCTCGACCTCGGCCGCATGGGCGATTGCCAGCAGATGGAGAACGGCATTGGTCGATCCGCCCAGAGCCATCACAACGGTGATCGCGTTCTCGAAGGCCTTCCGTGTGAGAATGTTGCGGGGCCGAATGCCGCGATCAATCAGTTGGGCGACGGCCTTTCCTGCGGCACGGCAGCCGATCTGCTTCTCCTTGGAAATGGCAAGCTCGGTCGAGCTTCCCGGGAGGCTCATTCCGAGCGCCTCGATGGCGCAGGCCATCGTGTTGGCGGTATACATCCCCCCGCAAGAGCCCGGCCCGGGAATCGCATGGCTTTCAATCTCGGCCATCTCCTCGACGGAAAGATCGCCTTTGGCTTCGGCGCCAACGGCCTCGAAAACGGAGACGATATCGATCTTTTTCCCCTGATAGCAGCCGGGAAGAATGCTCCCGCCGTAGACGAAGACTCCGGGCCGGTTGAGCCTCGCCAGAGCGATCAGGCAGCCGGGCATGTTTTTGTCACAACCGCCGATGGCCACGAGCCCATCCATTCCCTCCGCTGCCGCGACCGTTTCGACCGAATCGGCGATCACCTCCCGGGAAACCAGGGAGTATTTCATCCCTTCGGTTCCCATCGAGATCCCGTCCGATACCGTGATCGTGTTGAAGATAAGGGCCTTGGCGCCCGCTTCGCTTGCGCCCGCAGCCGCTTCCCGAGCCAACCCGTCGATGTGCATGTTGCACGGAGTTACCTGGCTCCAGGTGGAGGCGATGCCAATCAGATCCTTCTGGTCGAACTCCTCCTTTTGGAAGCCCAGCGGGTAGAGCATCGAACGGTTCGGAGCACGCATGGCTCCGTCGAAGATTTGGCGGGAGTAGGCTCGGTGGCATCCGGAGGATTGCCTTTGGGAGGAGTGTGGATTCTCGTTCGTCTTTTCCATGGCTCTCCTTTTCTGGAACGCGGCGGGAGTTGCTGTCAATCGGCGAATCGGAAAAACGCGCGCGCGTTGCGCGAGCTCGCGTCGTCGACCGCGGACAAGGGCAGCTCGCGCAGGCGGGCCATCTCTTCGGCCACAAGACGGACATGCCAAGGCTCGCACCGTCTGCCTCGATAGGGGACCGGGGCGAGAAAGGGGCAGTCGGTCTCCAGGAAGAATTTGTCCAAGGGCGCAGCCTGGGCGCTGGCCTGCGCCAGAGGAGCGTTGGGAAAGGTAATGAGGCCGGTGAAGGAGACGAAGTGACCGCGCCGGATCAGTTCCTGGAGGCGTTCCGGCCCTTCCCCAAAGCAGTGAAAGACGCAGCGCACGGCATTGTCGACTTCGTCGAGCATCGCGAGGGTCTCTTCCCAGGCAGACCGCTGATGGATGACCACCGGGAGACTCTGCTCCCTGGCGAAAGCGAGCTGCGCGCGGAAGGTACTGCGTTGAGAATCTTTCTCCGCCTCCGCCGCTTCCGGATTGGGGGGGAGGCGGTGATAGTCGAGGCCGATTTCACCGACGGCGGCCACCTTCTTGTGCGCGGCCATTTCCCCGAGTTCCGAGAGGAAACCGGGAGGAGCGGCATGGGCGCTATTCGGGTGGATGCCCACCGTGCAGGCTAAGCTCACGTGCTTCTGCGCCAGCGCAAGAGCGGCACGGCTGGAGGCAAGGTCGGTTGCCACGACGACGATGCGATCGATGCCCTCCTTTTGGGCTCGGGCGATGACTTCCTCCCGATCCGGGGAGAACTCCGGGAAATACAAGTGAGCATGGGTGTCCGTCAACATGGCTAGTCCAGAGCGATCGCGAGGCCGTCGAAAGCCACGGAGATCCCGGCCGGAAGAGCGGCCTCGCGATCTCGATGGCTCTTGTGATGGGTCAGATGGGTCAGGTAGGTCTGTCGGGCCTCGGCCCGCCGTGCAATCTTGACCGCTTGCTGGGAGGTCAAGTGCGTGGGATGGGGCTCGTCGCGCAGGCCGTCGATAATCAGAACTTCGACTGACCGGATCGCCGACAGAATCTCTTCCGGCACGGCCTGGCAATCACTCAGATAGGCGAGAAGCTTCCGCCCATCCCGTTCCAGAAGATAGCCGAAGGTGGTGACTCGACCGTGGGGGACGGGCAAGGGAGTCACGGTCAGCCTGCCGAGGGGAAAGGCCTTTTCCACGGGATGAGGCAAGAGGCGAACGTAGGCCGCTGCTTGCGCCTTGGCGTCGAACGCGTAGGGGAACATGCGGGCGAGAATCTCGAGCGTCATGGCCGGACCATAAATGGGAAGACGTTCTTGGCGGAGTTCGCAGAAGCGGCGCAAATCGTCGAGGCCGAGAACGTGATCGGCGTGATGATGGGTATACAGGACAGCGCCCACGTCGCTGATGCCCTCTCGCAGGCATTGAGATCGCAAATCGGTCGCCGTATCGATGAGAAAGGGGAGCGCTCCATCATCGACGTAGAGCGAAGCCCTGGTCCGGCGATCCCGGGGGTCCGGCGAGAGACAGACTGGGCATCGGCAGCCGATCATCGGCACTCCCTGCGAGGTGCCCGAACCTAGCACCAGCCCGCGCAGGAGAGGAGCATTCGTTCGACTCATCGAGACCCTTTTTTAGCAGGCAAGCGAGCGATCGCCGAGGAATTCCTCGCTTCTCCCCTGCGGGTTGAGTAGACTGGGTCCTTCATCCGAGAGCGAAGGGAAGCGAGGGCAAAGCCAATTTGACTTGCCGCCTCAGTTGCGTAGTGTCTTCGAGTGAGAACAGGGATCGTACAAGTCGGGAAGCTCCATGAGCTACCCTTGATCAAGGTCATCGGAGCGGGTTCTTTCGAGCACTGTTTTTCTCTTCGTCACTATTGCGATAATCTAATTCAAGGCGGAAGCGAGAGACTGCTTGTGGACTTGGCGGAGTGCACCTATCTCGACAGCACCTTTCTTGGCACGCTGGCAGGACCGGCGTTAAAGTTGCGAAAAAAAGGAGGCGTTGTTCAGGTAACGGGGAGCAGCCGCCGCGTGTTGGAGTCCATTCGGACTTTGGGGCTGGATCGGCTCTTTGAGTGCGTTGAGAATGTGGCACCTTACGACGCCGTAGACCTTCATCCGTTGGAATCGGGTGTTTGTCATAAGGAAATGACCGGAGAGCTGCTTCTTCAGGCTCATCGATCTCTCTTGGAATGCGATCCAAGAAATGCGCCTAAGTTTCAGGATCTTGTTTCCTACCTGGGAGCCGAAGTGGTCCCGGCGGATCGCAGAGAGGCGGGTTAAAGCCTGGGGCTTTGTTGCTCTTCTTTCGTTGCGCGGGCAGGCCTCGCCCGCGGGAAAGTAACTTTTACGCCGCAAGGATGGAGGCGTGTGGAAACCGATCAAGCCAACCAGTTCCGCCACTCGCGCGATTCTCTGTTTCTGATTGCGGAATTAGGCCGTGCACTCGGGAGCGGGGGAGAACCGGAGTCTCTCGTCTATGCTTTGTTGGAAGGGCTGGCGGCGTTACTCCAAGCATCGAGCATCGTCTTGCTGTCGCGTGGAGAGGGAGGAGAGGTCGGGGAGATTTGGGGCCGTGGGGAGCCATCGGCAGAGCTGGGGGCGATGGCGAAACGGCGGTGGCAATCCGGGCGAGAAGGGAGCGGGGGGAAGGAGGTCGAGACGGAGGGGCCTTGGACCCTTCTGCCGCTGGGCGGGAGCGGCTTCCCGTTCGGCCTTCTTGCGATCTGTCTTGAGCCAAGCGGAGTTCTCTATCCTGCAGAGCGCGGTGCGGCTCAAGCAGTCGGGGAAGCCGCGCTGCGCCTGGCGAAGCAGCCGGCTTCCCGAAGCAGCGATCGAAAAGCAGGCCACCTGGCGGCCGAACTGTTCTCCG
>JAQUAR010000075.1 GCA_028687155.1 Methylacidiphilaceae bacterium
GAGTAGCAGGGGTTGGCGCCGACTGCTCCAGAGGAAGAAAAGCAATGAGTGCGACAACGGCGATTCCGTTCTTCCTCGCCCAAGCCTCCGGCCTCTCCCAGCCGGTCATCGCCCTTGTGCAAACCGCCTACGAGCAGATCCTCACCCCGGTCAGCCTGGAGCTGCTCTCCCTCTACACGATCTACCTCGGGCTCTCGCATTCGATCCACACGGTAGAAATGGAGCGCTGGTTCGCGTTCTTCGCGGGAGCCCTGGTGATCGTGAGCGCAACGGGATTGGGACAGATCTTTCTCCAGGTTTTCTCGGGACAGGGAGGCCAGTAGCCCTTGCGCTCGAAGGCGGATGGGCTTCGTGCGAGGCCGCCCGGCGAGCGCCACGAGCGCGTTTGCCGGATCAGAGGGGAGAAGCTTCCACCGGATCGAGCGTCATGACGGATCGAAGCCAAGGGGGGATCGGGTTTCAGCCGGCCTATTCATTCTCCAACCTGCAAGGGGGGAGCCAAGCCAAGGGGGGGCTGCCTACCACGCGCTCCGTGGTGCTGGCCAATGAAAAAGACAGTTTCCTCGGCCTCGAGGGACCGCTGATCTTCGTCCCCGCGCTCGCCTTCATCACGCTACATAAGATCACCAAGAACTTCTTTCTCTGTCTCCTCGCCTTCGTGGTCATCTACCTCTTTCTCCGTATCTACTTGAGCGACAAGCCAAAAGACTTTCTCAAGCTCATGGCCGACTACTACCAGATCCCGAAGCGATATGAGCACCGCTTCCACAACCCGGGTGTGCCTTTCGACTCGGCCGCCATGCTCGCCGAGGAGGGTTGATGAACGGGTCCTTTTTTGCTCCACCCCGGCGCCTTTGGCAGAAGACCCAGCTGTTCAGCGCCCAGAAAGCACCGGTATTTCACGATTGGAGCGACGCCTGTCCTTACTCCGGCCTCTACGATCGCTATCTCGTCGACAAGTTCGGTGCCGTTCATGCCTTCTACCGGACCTACTTCCCGCAGGCGGACATCGCGAGCCCGGAGCGGCTGACCGAGCTTCAGGAGCAGCTCCGCCTGATCTTGACGCAGCTTCCTCCGGAGATCGCGCAGACCCAGCATCTCTTTACCTGTAACGGCGATTACGGTCCTCTCCTGGAGGAGTTTGCCCGCATCACCGCACATCCCTCGGTCGCCCCGATGCGAGCCACCAAGGCCCAGCGCCTTATCGAGCGGATGTTTCGCCGGAAGCTGGTCTGGATCGAGACGCACACCATTCTCACCGCCGTTCCAAATCGTCATACCACGGCAGGGGGAAACGAGTGGACGCAACGGATAAGCGGCCAAGCCGCGCCTCCGATTGAGCGGCGCAGGCTCACCCGCCCGGAATTTGAAGCAGCGGTTCGCAGCCTGGAAATGGCGGAAACGGTCTTTGCCGACACGGCGCGCCGGGCGGGGGCGCGGATCGCCCCGCTGGAAGCGCACGGGATCGCCGAATATTTCTTCCGCCTGTGGAATCCCGGTCTCGCCGTCGAGAACGGCACCCGGGTCAACTACGACTATGACCGAATGCCTTTCATCGACTCCTGGATGCTCCAGGAAGTCCGGGTTGAACGCGACTATCTGCAAGTCGGCGACTATGCCCACGGCTTAGTCTCCATGGTCGGCCTTCCACTGGAGACGCGCCCCAGGGATATGGAGCGGCTGACCGTCGGCCTCCCCTTCCGAGACGTCCGCATCAGCTTGATTGTCCGGCGCACGAGCAAGCTCTCGGAGATGGAGAAGCTCAGGAGCCGAATCGACTGGGCCGATCAGCGAATGCGGGTGGGTCTTAACGTGATCGATATGCTCTACAAGCCGCATGACGATCGGCGGGAATCCGGAGTCCAAAATATCGAGGCATGGATGCAGATCGAGGAGGCGCAGTCGCTCTTAAGCGATGTGCGCTCCGGAGCCGATGATCTGGTCCAGATCCAGCTTACCGCGCATTTCTGGCACAAGGAGCCGAACGAACTCAGACGTCGAGCCAAGCAGCTTCTCAATCGCTTCGGTGATCTTTCCCGTGCGCGCGGCTGGATCGAGCGCTCGAGCCTCTTGCCGGTTCTTATGACCGACATGCCGGGCGTCTACGCTCCTCTGCTCCGCCCTCTTCTGGTGCGCGGACGGATGGCCGCCGATCTCCTCCCGATCTTCCGCGGACTGGAAAGCGAGGAGAAGCCGGTCCACCTCTTCGGGAACACGACCGGTGGGCTCGTCTCCCTCAATCTGGAGGACAAACGGAATGAGGGGGCATCGATGCTCTACGTGAGCGGAGTCAAAGGGTCGGGAAAGAGTGTCCTCGCGCAGCTCATCGTCCTCCGGCATCTGGCACCGGACTCCATTCTTCTCATCATCGACAAGGGGACCAGTTACGACCGGCTGGTCGAGCTTATCGGCGGGACGACAATCCGGCTCCAAGCCGATCGTCCGATCTGCTTCAACCCCTTCCAGGTCTATGTCAGCGCTACCGAGTCCGGCGAACTGCGGGAGCCGGAGCCAGCGGAGCTTGCCAAGGTCATCCACTGCCTGGAGATCCTGGCAAACGCCGGCCAGCAGCACGAGCTTTCGACCGAAGAGCAGAACATCCTGGAAGCAGTCACCCGGCAGACGTTTTCGAATGCCGTCAAGAACCGAGAACGGTTGGTGACGCTCGGCGATTTCTCCCGTCAGCTCGCCTACCGCTCAGACGCCCGATTCCTCGCAGAACGGCTCAAGCCCTTCGTCGAGGGCCGCTACCGCGCCTGGTTCAACGGAGAGACGCAATTTCACCTGAAAAGCCGGGCGGTCCATTTCGACTTCGAGCATGTCTCGAAAGATGAAAGCCTGGCGGCCGCCCTCGTACCCCTGTCGGCCCTATTTGTGAGCGACATGATCCTATCACATCCCGAGGTCTTCAAGATTCTCGTCTTCGGCGAGATGTGGCAGCACATCAACAACCCGACGACGGCTAACCTGATCGTCGATGCCTTCAAGACCTACCGAAAGAAGCGGTGCGCCATCGTTGGCGAGTCCCAGGCGATTCTCGACCTGACGGATAGCACCAAGGTGGCAAAGGCGGTGATTCAGAATGTCGACACCTGGATCATGCTGCAGCAGGGAAGCGAGCAGCATGTCGAATTTGCCGTAAAGGAGCTGGAGTTGACCAAGGGACAGCGGGACTGCCTGCTCAACCTTCGCAGCGTCGCCCGACTCCACCCTGACGGGGAAGCCGAGCTCTGGCGAGAGGCATTCTATCTGCGGGGCAGGGGCGCCGACGCCCTCTCCGGAATCGTGCGGGTAGAAATCGAGCCGGAAGAGTATTGGCTCACGACGACAACTCCAGCGGATCAGCCTGCGTGGAAAGCCGCGCGGGAAGCCTTTCCCCACGATTTGTCCCAAGCCCTCGCCGCTTTGGCACGCCGATTCCCGATCGGTGTGCGGGAGGAGAGAGAGAAGGCCCAGAAAGTGCCTGCGCAACCGGTGGCGATTCGATGAAACTCCCTCTCCACTGTTTCCCGTGGCCGATAACGCTTCTGCTCAGTCTCTGGATTGGCGGGAGCGCGGCGGAGCTTCGGGCGGGAACGCTTCCCGAAGCGGTCGACCACGATCCGGTGCTCGCCCAAACCGGCTGGAAGGATCGCAGCCTGAAATGGATGATCGCCTCGGGCGGCTCCCGCGACTTTCTCCGAGCGGACTGGCTCGACACCATTCTCCTCCAGCTTTTCCGGGATGAGAAGGCTCTGGCGCTCGTTCGGCGCGATCTTTTGCGCGGGGACGGCCTTCTCGCGGATTCCCTTACGCAGTCCTTCCAGCTTCTTCGGGTCGGGAGTCAGACAGCGCGGGAACAGGTCGAAGAGATGGCACGAGAAGGCCATTGCCGACTCTGGACCAGTCTTGCGGGGAACCTGCGGGCCCTGGGAGCGATTCGCGACTATCTGCTCACCACCCCATCCGATTACCCGGCCGCTCTCTTCGCGCTGGAAGCGTGGGAACATGGCGACAGCGATGCCTTCCCCTCCTCCGTCATGGAGACGGCGATGCGTGCCCTTCTCCTGCCTCCTAGAAAACCCGAAGGCATCACGGCGATCTGGGAGACCGGGACAAGGCTGGGCTCACTGGGAGGCGAGGGAGGGGGAGCGCTCCTCCTTCTGACCACTTTTCCCAAGAAGGAAACGACCTTTTATGACACCGCCTGGCAGCGCGCCTGGCAAGCCCTCGTGGAAGATCCTCCCCTTCTCAAGGAATACCGCGAGCGTCTCCTTTTTTCTTCCCTAAGCCGCCAGTGGCTCGTGCAGACCTTGCAAGCCTCCCTGGACTCCATGGAAGGGGACAGTTTCCTGCGCCACTACTTCGCCATGGATTTCCTCCACCCAACCCCCGTCGGCCGGGCCAAGTGGTTGTGGGAAGGGCTGGTGGGGCCGAGGGCGGGAGGAGCTCTCCTGCCGCTGGCGAAGAAGAAGCTCTCCTCCTTGCTTTTAAGCGATGACCATTATGCCGATTTTCTCCTCTGGCACTTGACTCGGCCGGCCGAAGCGGCCGCCCAGGCCACCCGAGAAGCCCTTGCCCATGCTCTGCGCCGCGAGGAGGGGATTGTCCGCAAAGCGCTGCAGACTATCTGGGAAGGACAGATCGGACTCTCCGCCCAGCTCGAGGAATCCCCTTGGTGGTCTCTCTGTGGGACGACTCGGGGAAAGAGCGCAGCCGCTCTCCGCCGAAGCTGTTCCCGCGGAGAACTCGATCGTGACGCCCTCCTCGCCATCGGTGGCGTTCTGGCATCATTCCTGGAGAGGAGCGACTCTGCCTGGAGCTCCCTTTTTCTGAACAAGGACGAGGGAACCTCGCAAAACTCGACCTTTTTCTTCTCGGTCTTTCCCTCCCTGGTTCAGATCACCCCGGAATGCGCCTTGGCCTGGATCGACACGCTGCTGCAGAACGATCAGGAAGCCTTCATCGCCTTCGGGCGTTGGATCTCTTCGCGCCCGCAGGCGCGGGTGACGGTTCATGAGTATGCCCCCTGGCTCCGAGGCGCCGGCGACCAGTTGCGGCAAGCCTTGGAAAAGAATAGCCCAGTTCTCGGCGAGGAAGCTCAGCTCTTTGTGGAAGCCTTTTCCCAGTGGGCAAGCCAGACGGGATCGGAGCTCATCCTCCGTCGGTTGCAGCGGGAGATCGGGATTGCCGAGGAAATCCGTCGCCTCTTCCTGGTGAGCTGGCGTGCGAATCCTGAGGAATTTTGGCGCGGCTACGGCGGCCTTGCCTTCCTGCCCGGGGCGAAGAGCGCCTGCGAGCGTGCCGCCGACACCTTGGTCTCCTACGGCGGACCCGAAGACGCGCTCCGCGCCATGGCCGCATGGGACTATGCCGTGGGCGACGCCTGCGGCCGCGTCTGGGACGTTCTCTGGGAGTCGGAGCCAGATCGCGAGCGGCTCATCCAAGCCGTTCTCCATTCCGACGGCCTCAGTGATCTCAACAGCGTCCTTGTGACAGCGACCAAGAATGCTTTGGAGCGGCCGGAGGGGAGATCTCTCGCGGAAAGGGTTGCCCGATCCCTCGGCAAAACGACCGATCCTCTCCGCATCCTGGCCGAAGATCCGACCGCTACCCGAGAGATCCTCACCGGCTGTCTCACCGATCCGTCGTTCCGGAATGGCTGGGAGAGGTCGGTCTTCCTTGTCACCAAATTCGGCGACCAGGCACCGGTCGTCGCCCAATGGATGCTCTCCCGAAAGGAGGCTCTCGATGGATGGAATCGCGCTTTTGCCCTCGCCTTGAAGGATCACCCGCTCTTTCTTCGGGCAGTCGTCGTCCGCATGGCAAGGGCGAAGGGGGGAGAGCTCGCCTGGGCTTCCGAGATGCGGAGGATCGAGCAGTCAATCATGACCGCAGTAGTCACCGACCGGCTCCTTTGGGAAAACCTAATAGAAGATAAAACGGGGGGCATTGCGACCTATGTGCGAAAAAACGTCTCGATTCCGTAAAAAGGCGGTCGTCTGCCTAGCCGCAACGGTCCTAACAGCTGGTTGTGCCAGTCCGCCCTACACGCAGGGAGATTCCACGAGACAACAGGTTGCGGACAACGCCGTCCGCTACGGCTCGATGGCTGCCGCGGGCGCAGGAGGATATTTTGCCGGCAAGGCGATCGGCGGCGGCTCTTCCACCGCCGGAGCCGTCGGCGCTGGTGTCGGCGTGCTGGGACAGTGGGCGGTCAACAAGTTCTACGACCGAAAAAGGAAGGACGCCTTCGAGCAGGGGGTGGCCGACGGGAAGGCCCAAGTCACCGCTAATATTTTAAACGAAAAATGGAAAAAAGAGGCGGAGTACGGGATTCCTCCCGAAGGGAAAAGGGTGGGCTACCCGAACTATCGGACCGCTTACATTCCTTCTCGAAAGGATCAAAGCACCGGTGTGACCTATCCAGGCAGCTATCAGACGGTCCCGGTCTACCGCTGATCTTCGACACGGAGCTCGCTTGATGAACAAAATTGCGCTCCTCCCCTCTCTTTCCTTCCTCGTCTTTCTCACCGCAGGCTGCTCCCACGAAGTCTACAACCAGTACGACAGCCCGACGCGGTCCCTTACCGACGCATCGATTCGCTACGGAAGCATTGGCGGGGCGGGAGCCCTCGGATACTTTGCCGGTCGAGGGGTAGGAGGAAGCGGGGCGGCGGGAGTCGCTGGAGCCGGCGTAGGGGCGGCCGGGGAGTATGGGGTCAACAAGTACTATGATAAGAGGCGGATGGACGCTTACCACAAGGGCATACCGGTCGGTAGGGCCCAAGCCCTGGCCGAGCTCGCCCAGAACGAGGCCGAACTCAAGAAATACAACGTCTACCCCTACAATCAGCGAGTGAATGATCCGAGCTATCGGAGCACCTACGTCCCTTCCCGAAAAGACCAGGCAAGCAATGTCACCTATCCCGGAACGTACCAAACCGTTCCGGTGTACCGGTAGTCCTTCCGCAGCAGGCCGACCGCACAGATCCGGACCGTGAAGTCTTTTCCTGAACCACTCCGGTCGCCGTTTTCATTTTTCTGCCAATCCCTGGGAGAAATATATAGACGGCAATG
>JAQUAR010000076.1 GCA_028687155.1 Methylacidiphilaceae bacterium
CCTTGGGGACGGATCTTCCCTCGGCCCGGTGTCTGAACGAGACTCTCCACCAGGTATTTCCAGAGCGGTGCATCTTCCGAATCGACATTACCTGGGAAAAGAGAACGTTCAAAATCTCCTCTACTTCCGTTTCGGCAACTCGATCTTCGAGCCGCTTTGGGACAGGCGATATATCGACCATGTGCAGATTACCGTGGCCGAAACCCAGACGATCGGCTCCCGGGGCGGCTACTACGACATGGCCGGCGCCTCCCGAGACATGCTGCAGAATCACCTGATGCAGCTCTTCGCCTTGATTGCCATGGAGCCGCCCGCTTCCTTGGAGGCGGAATCGATTCGCGATGAAAAGGTCAAGGTTCTCCGTTCGGTCCCGACGCCGAGTTCGGAAGGGGTGCAAAGAAACAGCGTCCGCGCCCAATCCGGCCCTGGCATTTTGGGGGTGAAGACGGTTCGTCCTTACCGGGAGGAGGATCGCGTCTCCCGCCGCTCGTTGACGGAGACCTACGTCTGTCTGCGTCTGGAGATCGATAACTGGCGCTGGTCGGGGGTTCCCTTCTATCTGCGCACCGGAAAGGCGCTCAGCCGCCAGTACACGGAGATTTGCATCGTCTTCAACCGTCCTCCCTGCGTCCTTTTCGCACACAGCCTGAAGCACATCGCTCGAAATTGGCTGAAGATCCGCATTCAGCCGAGCGAGGGCATACACTTGCTGTTCAACACGAAGGTGCCGGCGCAGCCCCTGATCGAAGAAGCGCGGATGGACTTTTACTACCGCCGGCGGGATCACTACTTTCCGGAGGCCTACGAGCGCCTGCTCTTGGATGCTCTGATCGGGGAGCCCACCCTCTTTACCCGATCTGACGAGGTCGAGCAGGCTTGGCGGATCATCGATGCGGTACAGGGGGCGTGGCGAGAGGAGGAGCTCGATCGGCTCCCGTTGTACGCTCCCGGCTCCATGGGGCCGGTGGAGGCAGAAGAGCTTTTACGCCGAGAGGGACGACGATGGGGAGATCCCCCTTGCGAGGAGGAAGAATCGGTACGGGAGTAGGCATGGCGATCTCTGTTTTTTCCTTTCGCGAGCAGGAAGCCTGGCTCAATCGCCTTACGAGCGATTTTCAGGGTATGCTCTCCGAGAATCGGCTGCTGGCTCGGCCGTTTCGCGTCGCGCTCTCCGGCGGAAGCACGCCGATCCCTCTCTATCGCCACTGGGCGGGGCTCGATCTGCCGTGGGAGAAAATCGACTGGTGGATCGGCGACGAGCGCTGGGTGCCCGTCACCGATCCGAGGAGCAACGAGGGGATGATCCGTGGCAGCTTGGGGGCTTCCGCGGGCGCACGCCTTCGGCTGAGAAGTTGGCATGGAGGAGTGGAGCCATCGGAGGCAGCGCGGCTCTATGACAGCGCCTTGCGGCGGGAGTTGGGCGAGCCTCCCGTTTTTGATCTCGTGCTACTGGGACTCGGGGGGGACGGACATACCGCATCCCTTTTCCCAGGCAGCCCGGCACTCGAAGAGCGGGCTTCCTATGCCGTTCCGAATTCCCCTCCGGGAGGAGAGGGGCCGCTCCGGCTGACCCTGACCTATCCCTGTCTTGATGTGGCCCGCTCCATCTGGTTTCTCGTTGCGGGAGGCGCAAAGGAAAAGATCGTCGAGCGGCTGCTTTCCGGCGACAAGACGCTCCCGGCGGGCCGCATTCAGGCAGTCGACCAGCGGCTCTATTGGGTTCGCGACGGATGAGAGGATCTTGGAATATCTCCCGTCTCTCGGCTGGGATCCTCCTGGCCGCCCTCGGGGTTCTTTTCAGCAGGACCGCGTGGGCTGCCAATGATGAGAAAAAGGCGCTCTTCGCGCAGGCCTATCAGGATGCGCTCGTTGCCTTTCATCGACAAGACTGGCGGGCTGCCCAGGAGGCGGTCGATCAGGCGCGCCGGATCGATCCGGATGATCCGCGCGGCTTGGTGTTAACGGCCAAGATCTTGCTCAAGAAAAAAGACTATGCGGGAGCAGAAACCAACGTTGGCGAGGCCCTTCGGCGAAAGCCGCAGTTCGGCCCGGCGCTGCTCGTCGCCGGGGATCTCGCCTTTGAGCAGCGGCGCTTTGCCGAGGCTTTCCGCCTGTACAACGAGGCGCTTCTACAGGAGCCGGGCGATAAGGACATCATTCTCAAGATGCTCTATTGCCAGGTCATGCTAGGCGACTGGGGCGCGGCGGAGCGACTTCTGGCGCGGTTGAGCCCTTTTGACGAAGCAAATCCAGCCTACTATTTTGCAAAGGCGGCTATTTTTCAAGCTCGCGACAGGCGGGAGCCAAGGGATCACAAGGATTTGTTGCAGACCGCTCGGGTGATGTACGGCAATAATGTCTTTGCCGAGTATCTCCGCGATTATGAGTTCTTGTTTGCCGATCGCCCGTAGACTACGTAAGCTTCACACTTCTGCCGGAGCCGGCTGGATTGCGATTTCTCCGGCGGGGTAGCCAAGTGGTAAGGCCGGGCTCTGCAAAAGCCCCATGCGTGGGTTCAATTCCCACCCCCGCCTCTCTTCGAAGATTGCGACGGGAACGAGACTTGACTCGGCCTGCGCATTTCGCATAGCTGTAAGGCGCATTCATTTCTTATGAGCGCCCTTCCCAACGAGGCCAACGAGATTTTGCCTTCGCGGGGAGTCCGGCAGAGGCTTGTGGGGATTGCGCTCTTTCTTTTGGGATGCTCCTTCGCTCTTCCGGGATGCGCAAGCCACGGGAACACCGCGAGTCGAGGAAGTAGCGGTCGGGTAGCCTGGGGCTCCGTTCCGGAGGGTGCCATTCCGTCAAACCGGGTCGTCAAGGTTTCCCTCCAAAACCAGGCGGTATACGTTCTGGATGGGGGGCAGGTGGTCTGGGCCGCCTCCACCAACGTGGGGAAGACTGGGCATGAGACTCCGACGGGGTCGTTTCGAGTCAACCAGAAGCTGGAGAGGAAACGGTCGGGCTCATACGGGTTTTGGGTCAACGGAGACCGTGTCGTCCCCACCGAAAGCGGAAGAGGCGGGTCTCCGGGTTCCGGATGGCACTACGTCGGATATCCTATGCCGTACTGGGTGGAGTTCCTTCCCGGATACGGCTTTCACGAGGGCTTTGTCTGGATGCAGCCCCGCACGCACGGCTGCCTGCGTCTACATGGGGCGGCGGCAAGCCAGTTCTTCCGGCTTGTCGAAGTGGGAACACCCGTGCATATCAGCAGAAACCAGCCGGAGGACGAGACGGTGGGTCGGAGCATTCCCAGGTTTGATGACTCCCGGGAGCCCGATCCCGCCAACGGTTTCCTGATTTCGGACGAGGCGTTTCTTAGGCCGTGGGGCAGCTAGGCCTTCCGCGCCGTTGTCCGGACCACCAGGGTGCAGCGTGGACAGAGATCGGGATAATCCGGATCCATCTGCCCGACCTCTTCCGAATATTTCCAGCAGCGCGCACACTGCCGGCCCGTGGCTCGCCTGACCCGTATCGAAACCGGCGCTGCCTGGAGTACGCGTACTCGGGAGACGAGAAGGACCTCGGCGAGCAGTCCTTCGTCCGTTGCGCGGAAATGGGGAGTCTGCACTTCCACTTCGGCTTCTAAGGCCTTCCCGATTTCCTTGGCGCGGCGGCTGCCTTCCAAGGCCTCGTTGACAAGGCTTCGGAGCTCCAGAATTTGAGTCCAGCGTTCGGAGAAGGGGAGATCCTCTCTCGGGGACTCTTCCTGCGGGAAGAGTTCCAGGTGGATCGAGCCACTCTTTCCGAGGGATTGCCAGGCTTCCTCGGCGGTAAACGGGATCATGGGCGCGGCAAGGCGGAAGAGGCTCTCCGCCATTCGGTAGAGAAGAGTTTGAGAGGCGCGCCGGGCGGCTCCGTCCTGGGCATCGCAGTAGAGGCGGTCCTTGAGCAGGTCGATGTAGAAAGCAGAAAGCTCGGTCGAGCAGAAGCGGGTGAGCGCATGGTAGGCGGCTGGGAATTCGTAACGCCGGTAGGCTTCGACCACGGTTCGAACCAGACCCCGCAGCCGGTCGGCCATGTATCGGTCGAGCTCCGGAAACTCCTCTTCGCGGAGCTGGTGTCGGGAGGGGTCGAAATCATGCAGGTTGGCCAGCAGGATGCGGAAAGCGTTCCGCAAGAGGCGATAGCTGTCGGAGATACGGGAGAGGATCTCTTGGGAAAAGGGGACGTCATCCCGGTAGTCTGCGCTCGCCACCCAGAGTCGCAAGGTATCCGCGCCATATTGCGCGACGAAGTCGGAGAGCCCGCGGGCACCCGCCATTTTGGAGAGCTTTTTCCCGTCGAGATCCATGACGAAGCCATTGGTCAAGACCGTCCGGTAAGGAGCTTTTCCGCTTCGAGCGACCGATAGCAGCAGAGAGGACTGGAACCAGCCACGATGCTGGTCGCTTCCTTCCAAGTAGAGGTCTGCGGGAAACTCGCCTCGGGGAGCCAGAACGGCCGCATGGCTCGAACCGGAGTCGATCCAGACGTCGAGCGTGTCGGTTCCTTTCCGTAGGCCCGCCGGCAGGCCGAGTTGCCGCGCCAGAGTCTCATCGTCGGTCGCATACCAGAGATCCGTTCCGCTTCGCGCCACCATCCGCGCGACTCTACGGATCACCTCTGGTTCAAGCACCGCATTCCCTTCCTGTGGGTAGAACACCGGAATCGGGATGCCCCAGGATCTCTGCCGGGAGATACACCAGTCTCGACGGCTCTCGACCGCACTGCGGATGCGGTTGCGCGCCCGAGGAGGAAGCCATGCGACTGCGTCGATCTGGCGGAGAGCCTCCGGTTGAAACGCTTTTACGTGGATGAACCATTGCCGGACCGAGCGGAAGATAATGGGGGTTTTGGATCGCCAGCAGTGGGGATAGTCGTGGAGATAGGGGCGCTCCGCCCAGAGCAGACCGGCCTGCTGGAGCAGGGCGATGATCTGGGAATTGCCTTCCCAAACAGTGAGGCCCACGAGCTCGGGAAGGCCGCACTCTTCGGTGAATCGCCCGTCGTCGTCGACAGGGGAGAGCGGAGGCAGGCCATGTTCCTGGCCGAGCAGGTAATCTTCCATGCCATGACCTGGAGCGATATGGACAAAACCGGTGCCGCTCTCCCCCGTCACGAACGGGGCGGGATAGACCAGGCCGGTGCGAGGGAGCAGCGGGTGGCGGTAGCGGAGTCCGCTCAGTTCTTCGCCTCTCGGGAAGCGGCGCACGCAGGGCGCATTCTCCAATCCGGGCAGGGCATGCGCTCGGTCCTCCGCCACGAGGAGGTGGCGGTCGCCAGCGGCATAAAGACCGTACGGGAGGTCAGGATTCAGGGCGACGGCCAGGTTTGCGGGCAGCGTCCAGGGCGTGGTCGTCCAGACCAGGAGCTTCGTCTCCTCGGGTAGACCGCGTTCCCGGCAGCTCTCCCGCAGGAGGGGAAACTCGACGTCGATCGAAGGATCGGTTCGTGGTTGGTATTCCACTTCGGCTTCCGCGAGCGCGGTTCGGCAGCCGGTGCTCCAGAACACGGGGCGGAGGCCCTCGAAGACCAATCCTTTCTCCACGAGGTCGGCGAAGAGAAGCAGAACCCCCGCCTCGTAAGCGGGATCCAATGTTCGATACGGACGCTGCCAGTCACCGAAAATCCCGAGTCGCTCGAACTGCTCGCGCTGGATTCCAAGAAAATGGAGAGCATAGCTCGCGCAGCGCTGCCGGATCGTCAGCGGGTCCCGTCCGTCGGGAGGGAGCTCCGCCATCACCTTTGCCTCGATGGGAAGACCGTGGCAGTCCCAGCCGGGAACGTACGGAGCGAAAAAGCCCATCATGTTCCGGGACTTGAGCACGAGGTCCTTGAGCGTCTTGTTGAGGGCGTGCCCGAGGTGGGCGTTTCCGTTCGCAAAAGGGGGGCCGTCGTGCAGGATGAACCGAGGACCCTGGTTCCGTGCCTGAAGAATCTGCTCGTAAAGATTTTCCCGGCGCCACCGCTCGAGCAGGAGCGGCTCCCGTTTGGGCAGCTCGGCGCGCATCGGGAAGGAGGTGCGCGGCAGCAGGACCGTGTCGCGGTAATCCATGAGGTTTAGACCGGAGAGCTTTGATTGCGCAGGAAGCGGAGATCGTTTTCCGTAAAGAGCCGGAGGTCGGGGATCTCTTCGACGATCATCAGAAGCCGCTCGATGCCGAATCCGAATGCAAAGCCGGAGTAGCGATCAGGATCGATGCCGGCGCCCGAGAGTACCTTCGGGTGGACCATCCCGCACCCGCAAAGCTCGAGCCACTCCTTTCCCGCTTTTGACCGACCGGGTCGAAAGCCGTCGATCTCGAAGCTGGGCTCGGTGAAGGGAAAGTAGTGAGGACGAAAGCGAAAGCGAGTCTGGCGGCCCAACAGCTCTCGGAAGACCAGTTCGAGGGTCCCCTTGAGGTCGCGTATGCTCAGGTCTTCCGCGACGACCAGTCCTTCCACCTGGAAAAAGGCGATCGAGTGCGTGGCGTCGATTTCATCCCGGCGGTAGCATCGGCCCGGAGCCACGATACGGATCGGCGGTCGCTGCTTCTCCATCACGCGGATTTGCACCGGGCTCGTCTGGCTGCGGAGCAAGAGCCGCCCTCCGTGTCGGGAAGAAGTCGCGGGAAAGAGACGGGGATCCTTCAGAAAAAAGGTGTCTTGCTCGTTGCGCGCCGGATGGTCGGGAGGGGTATTGAGTGCATCGAAATTGTAAAATTCGGTTTCGACTTCCGGGCCGTCGGCCAGAGCAAAGCCCAGCCTCCGGAACAGCTCGACGATGCGCCGTGACATGCGGGAGATCGGATGAATCGATCCCTCGGACACCGGACGGCCCGGCAGGCTCACATCGAGGGAGGGACCTCGCGGAGAAAGGGGCGCCAGTGCCGCGCGTCTTTCTGCAATCGCCCCTTCGGCCCACTCCTTGAAGGAGTTGATCTCCCGCCCCTTCTCGCGCCGGTGTTCGGGGGGAAGAGCAGAGAGGGAGGCGAGCAGGCGGGGAACTTCTCCTTTTCGG
>JAQUAR010000077.1:0-6484 GCA_028687155.1 Methylacidiphilaceae bacterium
ATGCATGAGCGCCCCCCGGGCCTGCCGGACTTAGTCGAATTTCGCAGGGTAGAATCCCAAGTGATCCGGCTTTGCCTTGAGCCGCTGCCGCCGACCAAACTCCTCGGGCAGCTTGCTCGGAACCGCTTCGCCTCTCCGGTCCGCTTCCTCCGTCTTCTCCAAGATGACAAAGTGCACCACGTCGTCTTCGGCCACCCAATCCCGCGGGTCAATGTAGGATCGCTCTTGAAGGGTCGATCAAGATCGAGAAGAACAACGATATAAGGGCCGATGGCCTACCGGCGGGCGCGCTCAAGTTTCCCGGCGAAAAGCCATCCGTAGAGCGTCGAGAAATCGTTTCAGCGATGGGTCGATGGTCGCAGCACGCGACAGGTCCATCGCATCAATGATATCGTTTGCAAATTCGATGCCGCCGAAGTTTGGAGTTACGCCGGCGCTCTGGACAGCGTGGATCAGTTCTTGCTTATAGTGGCCGCGGTCGCACTTTTGGTCCGGTGCCCGGCAGCCTTCCCCAAGGGCCTCCTTGAAGGCAGCACCGTCTAACAACAACCATCGCTCGACATGTGGATCGGGTATCGCGAGCACTGCCGTCACGGGACTCAACTGCGTGGGAATCTCTCGAGCGCGGTCGTTTAGCCCTTTGCAATTTGCGTCGGTCGCAACGACGATGAGGTCGGGAGAAGCACCTTCTTCCTTGATATCTCGGAGATATTCACGGAGTTCGTTGACGACCTTACCGTGGCCTCTGCGGGCGCTGCGCCACTTGACCTCAACCGAGAGCTTCGACTCTTTCGCCACTCGCCGGATCAGCGCCCCGACGATTTCGCGGTGCGCGAAGTCTTCCCCAAATGCGGCGATTGACTTAAGCATCGAAGTCCCCCCTCAGCAGACGCTCCGACACCAGCAGGTGTTCTTCTTTCCGGTCCTTCAAGGCAAGGTCGATGTCACGCTTCCGAGTCAGTTCCCCCAGATTTCCATACGTAGTGAGAGGCTCGATTCCAGTCCCGGATTCCGATTTCTGGACGACGAAAAGGGAGTCGTCTGGAATAAGGTCCGGTAGGATGGGCGAGTGCGTGGTCACGATGTATTGCGTCTGGCCAAGGCTAGACCTGGTTTTGAGAAACTCCGCGATGAGTTCGATGCGCCTGGGGTGGATACCGTTTTCCGGCTCCTCAAATCCGACCAGGGAAGGGGGCTCCTTGGCTCCCGTGAGCGCGAGCATGCCGAGAATCCGCAGAGTGCCCTCCGACAGAACGCGGGCGGGAATGAGTATGCCTGCTTCCTTGAGTCTCAATTCGACTTCGCCCAAGTCGTTGACTTCGACGTCGATGCTCTCGATCTGAGGCAAGATGGTATGCAACGCCTTTTCTACAGCTCCGAATTGCCGGGGTTCCAGTGCCTTGAGGGTGTTGAGATAAGCAGGTAACTCCTCGCCCATGAGCCCGATATGTCGGACCTCCTTGACCGGGTTGGCAGCGCGCATCCGTTCTCGGGGTTCGAAATAGAAAAACAGCCAGCTTTCCAGTTCCTGACGTGCAGCCACCAGATGCGGGTAATACGGCGGATAGTGCGGCAGCGATAAGATGCTGTGATCGAGATAAAGATCTAAGTAGGTGGGGTGGGCTTGCCCTTCGAGCCGCAGGTGCAACCGGTTATCCCGACGGGATAGGAAAGGATCGCGGTTGCCGGTCGGCTCCCCTTTCCTGTTTAGCGCTGCAAGATATTCATCAACCACCCGGAGAATGCCGGATTTCGGCAACATCTCGATCTCAATACAGTAACGAAGGTCACGCTCTCGTACCGCCTCTTGGGCTCTTTCTGGCGTCGATGCAGAGGATGAGCCGGAGTCCGAAGGTCGCCTGAGGTCCCGAACTTGTTTGTTTACACCATCGACAACGGCCTTGGAGAGGGTGAAATCCGCTTCTATGCGGAAACGGGCACTGCCTTGTGCCAACAGGCCCTTAAGACCATTCTCAGGAAAAGAAAACGATTCCAGTGGCTTGCCACGATAGGGCGGCTCGAAGGCTTCTTTCAGCGTGCGGCTGGATGCGGTCTTGGAGAGTAGCTGCAAAGCGTCGAGA
Source organism: Methylacidiphilaceae bacterium (assembly GCA_028687155.1). Taxonomy (GTDB): domain Bacteria; phylum Verrucomicrobiota; class Verrucomicrobiia; order Methylacidiphilales; family Methylacidiphilaceae; genus Methylacidimicrobium. The sequence continues at coordinate 2,082 of JAQUAR010000077.1, forward strand.
AAGTTGCTCTTGCCTGCGGCGTTCGGTCCGAAGAGAACCGATAAGGGCTGCAGTCGTACCTCAACATCTCGCAAGGACTTGTAACCTCGTATTTTTATGCGGTTGAGCATTTTGCTCTCTTCCCTTATTCCATGAGCTTACAGGAGCGTGCCCCAGGAATGTTAGTGGTTAGGGCGTGAGCGATCCTGGCGCCTGCGTCTTTCAGCACCCGCTCTTCGGACAGGCTCCTCAGGCACTGCTTTACCGAAAGCGGCAGCTCCCGCTATGGCGCTCCTACGTTGCACCGCGCTACTCCTCGACTCTACCCAAGCATTCCCCTGCGGCTTGCCAAATGGAGCGAGCTGCGGCGCATGATGGGAAGTTCTCGCACTAAGTCTAAGTCCGACAGGCAGGCTAATGCTGCCACGCCAGGAAAAGATAGGGGAGCAGAAAGGCAGAAAAAAGCAGCATCAAGGCGAGGAGAGCACCCACAAAGGCCTTTCTCCGCTCGCCAGCCAAAACGGCCTTCCAGACGACGACCGATCTCCAAATCAAGAGGAGCAAAAAGAGTGCGACAAGGAGAAGGGCCATCGGCAATGCCCAGGAAACTCCTCGCCTCGTCAGCACGCCCAGGCAGATGGCGATAACGCCGAATCCCCCTCCTGAGAAGAGAGCGGTCTTTGCCTTTCGGGGGTTGGAGAGATAGCCGGTGGTGCCCAACGCGATCAGCCCTAGCCCATAGATAATCAGCCATCGGGCGACCTCTTTCATCGGAGGTTCGGGGTCGAGAATCCGACGGCTTCGGGGAGATTCGCCGCGGAAAGGCCGGACGCAAGCTTCTGCCGAAAGGTAGCGATGAGCTCGGGAATTCCCTGACCGGTTTGGGCGGAGACAAAAAGCGGCTCCTCCCCTCCCGGACGAGCCCGACGCAGGGCGGCTTTGCGCGCTGTCCGCAAATCGACCTTGTTGCCGACGACCACGAAAGGGCGTTCGGCTAAACCATGGCCGTAGGCTTCCAGTTCCTGCCGCAGGAGCAGAAAGTCGGCCAGAGGATCGCTCCCCGAGAGGTCGAGCACCAGGAGCAAGAGGCGGCACCGCTCGACGTGGCGAAGAAATTCGTCGCCCAAACCCTTCCCAAGATGCGCCTCGCGAATCAATCCAGGAATATCCGCGACGGTAAGCCGATGGCCGTCCGGCCATTCGAGGACCCCGACGGACGGGGAGAGCGTCGTGAACGGGTAGTCCGCTACCTTCGGCTCCGCAGAAGTAAGCCGGCGCAGCAGGCTCGATTTTCCCGCGTTGGGGAGTCCCACGAGCCCGATATCGGCTAAGAGTTTCAGCTCAAAAACGAACTGCCCGCCCTCCCCCGGTTTTCCGGGGTCGGCTCGGCGGGGTGCCTGGTTTTGAGGGCCGCGGAAATGCCAATTCCCCCAGCCGCCCCTTCCGCCCCGGCAGAGAACGAAGCGATCGGTCGGAGGGGTAAGGTCGGCGAGTTGGACAAGGGGCGCATCGCGCGACGGGAGAGGCAGCAGCTTTGAGCCCTCTTCGGGAGCGCTGCTGATGAGGCTCACGACCGTTCCCGGAGGAACGGGAAGAACGAGGTCCGAGCCCTTGCGCCCTGATTTCTTGGCTCCCGCGCCGTTCCGCCCGTTCTGAGCCAGTTGATGAGGTGCAAAGAAGAGGTGGGAGAGATCGTCGCGGTGGGGATCGATGAGGAGCACGACATCCCCACCTTTGCCGCCGTCACCGCCCTCGGGCCCACCATGAGGCTCGTAGGGAGCCCTCCGAAAGCTGACACACCCGCGTCCCCCGTCCCCTGCCTTGGCGAAGATTCTTACTCGATCGACGAACATGCGTATTTCCGTGTGCCTTTAGATCGCACAAGGAGAAGAGAGTCCAGACCGAGTGGCTCTTCTGCCTAGACCGGCTGACCGGTCTGAATATGAACTTTCCGGTTGAGGCGGTCCCAACGCACGACACCGTCGGCCAGGGCAAAAAGCGTAAAGTCGCGGCCCTGTCCGACGTTCTCCCCTGGATGAAAGCGTGTTCCCCTCTGCCGGATCAAAATGTTGCCGCTACGGACCCGCTGGCCGCCGTAGCGCTTCACTCCCAGACGCTTGCTATTGCTGTCGCGCCCGTTGCGCGAGCTTCCTTGACCCTTTTTGTGTGCCATGATCGTTCTCTACACAGATTTCTTGCCGATGGATAACTCTACCACACGTACGCGCGCCAAGCGCTGACGATGGCCGACCGTCCGGTGATAACCCTTCCGGCGACGATAGCGGAAGGCGACGACCTTAGGAGCTCGAATTTCTTCGAGCAGTTCGAAAACCGCCTTTGCTCCGGCCACGCGAGGCGTGCCGACCTCCGTTTTCCCGTCGGCCTCGATGAGGAGTACCTCCTCGGTGGTCCACTTCTCTCCGGCGGAAATCCCCTTCTTCGGGAGCTCGATTTCGAGAATGGCTCCCTCTTCTGCGCGGTATTGCTTCCCGCCCGTACGAATCACAGCAGTCATAGTCCTCCGATGCACTAGCCCCTGTTCCGCAGCCTCCCGGCTCGATCCAGGGTTTTGGACTCGCATCCGCGAGCCCCGGGCGGTTCTCGGCCCTATCAATCAGAGTCCACCGGCCCAAGCCGCTTCCATCCGCTTTGGCGGGCAACTCGATGGGAAATCATATGCGTTTGGGAGAAGCTGTCCAGCACATAAGCGGCTTGGGCCGCCTGCCAAACCGCAGGGGACGGGGACCAGCCAAAGGGATGGGCTCTGAACGGGGTCGGCGGCCGACGCGATCGATCTCGGCTTCATTGGTCGAGAGAAGCGGAAGGCCAGGATCACACCAGAGCAATCGGGCAAGGCAAGCGATCCGAATGTATTTGCCAAAATGATCTCTCTCATAAGAACAATCAAATATCATTATGTCACGAGAGGTCGTATAAAATCGAGGAAACGAGGCGGGGGCGAGGGAAGTCCTAACGAAGCGGCCGGGGCCGTTTCGCAAGCCGCAGGAGAACGCTTGGTAGAGAGGCGGGTGAAAGGCCTCCACGGATAACGATGAACGAAGAGGGGAAGGAATCTCAGGCGGCCGCCGGGGTGGGCGAGCAACTGGTCGATCTCGGCGAGGCTCTCGCCGGCGCTGGAGTTGGAGAGGTTCTGGCCGAGCTCGAGGCCGAGCTCATCGGGTTGGCTCCGGTTAAGCGCCGGGTACGGGAGATCGCGGATTTTCTCCTCGTGGAACGGCTGCGAAGCTCCGTCGGGCTTCAGACTCAGGTTCCGACCCTCCACATGTCCTTCACGGGCTCACCGGGGACCGGGAAGACGACCGTCGCCCTGCGGATGGGAAAAATTCTTCATCGTCTCGGCTATGTCCGGAAAGGACACCTCGTGGTTGCCGGCCGCGACGACCTCGTCGGTCAATATGTTGGCCATACCGCCCCGAGGACCAAGGAGGTGATCAAACGGGCGATGGGAGGGGTTCTCTTCATCGACGAGGCCTATTCCCTCTACCGTCCGGAGAGCGAGCGGGATTATGGGCTGGAGGCGGTGTCGATCCTCCTGCAATCGATGGAGGACTACCGGAACGATCTGGTCGTGATCTTTGCGGGTTATCGCGACCGGATGGCGACCTTCTTCGCCTCCAATCCCGGCTTGCGCTCGCGGATCGCCCATCACATCGACTTCCCCGACTATACCTTTGAAGAGCTGGTGTCGATCGGGGATCTCATGGTTCGGGCTCAGGGGTATTTTTTCGATCCGCCGGGACAGGAGGCTTTTCGGGAATACTTAGCCCTGCGCCGCAAGCAGCCGCTTTTCGCAAATGCGCGCAGCGTTCGTAATGCCATCGATCGCATCAAGCTCCGGCAGGCCGCCCGCTTGATTTCCGCCGGCGGAAAGATTCCCGCCGAAGAGCTCATGCGGATCGACGCGTCGGATGTTCGCCAGAGCCGCGTCTTTACCGACCGGGAAGGTGGGGAGAGCCAAGCAAGAGGAAAATCTTGAGATCACTGTCGTAGACGGATCGTGCGGGCCGTTCGCTCGCTTGACAGAGCCCGAAGCGAACCGCATTATCGCGTCGACGGGGTGTCGGCATAAGAGCCGCTCGTTGGGATGGGGCCCCTTGTTCCCTCGCCACCCTTTGCCAGGAGCAGAGGAAGAGCCGGCAGAGCGTTCCTGCACGGCACCGGTCGGGGCAAGTTTTCGGGATCACCCACGACGAAAACGCCCCGAGATGAGAACCTCCAAAAAAAGGGAAACCAAAGATGAGCAGTTCGACCCCCCCTACCGTTGCCCCCGGTTTATCCAATCCGCCCGCGGAAGAGGGGCTCGCGGCCCTGGCGGCAAATGTGGTTCGCGGCCTGGCAATGGATGGAGTGCAGAAGGCCAATTCCGGTCATCCCGGCCTGCCCATGGGAATGGCGGACGCCGC
>JAQUAR010000077.1:6494-6946 GCA_028687155.1 Methylacidiphilaceae bacterium
GCCGCCGTCGTGCTCTGGACCCGTTTCCTGCGTTTTGATCCCGCCGACCCCCACTGGCCGAACCGCGACCGGTTCGTCCTGTCGGCGGGACATGGATCGATGCTTTTGTACAGCTTGCTCCATCTGACCGGCTTCGACCTGCCCATGTCGGAGCTGGAGAGCTTCCGCCAGTGGGGAAGCCGGACTCCCGGCCATCCGGAATATGGCCATACCGCCGGAGTGGAGACGACGACCGGGCCGCTGGGCCAAGGCATCGCCAACGCCGTCGGAATGGCCCTTGCGGAGCGCTGGCTGGCCCAACGATATAATCGCCCTGGGCACGAGGTGGTCAACCATAGGACCTTTGTCATCGCCAGCGACGGGGATATGGAGGAAGGGGTTTCTCACGAGGCGGCGTCCTTGGCCGGCCATCTGCAGTTGGGCAAGCTGGTCGTCCTTTACGACGACAACCA
>JAQUAR010000078.1 GCA_028687155.1 Methylacidiphilaceae bacterium
GGGTCGAGCGCGTTGGACAATATTTTTGTCGAACGGCTCTGGCGCAGCCTCAAGCATGAGGACGTGTATCTGAAGGGGTACGGCACGGTGGCCGAGTTGGCGCACGGGCTGGCGGAGTATTTCGCCTTCTACAACGGCGAGCGTCCGCACCAGTCGCTGGGCTACCGAACACCAAACGCCGTTTACGCGGATGGCAATGGAGGAAGGGCCAAGCATCCCGGACCATTTCGGCGGAACGCGGGGAGAACGCCCTGCGCAACCACAGGGCAGCGCTGTTCCGCTGCGACTGAAGTAATCAATGCAGCTTAAATTCGGAGGAAATCTGTCTTGCCATTGGGGTCCACTGAACCCTTGCCCCATCGGCTCTTTGAATGGAAAAGCTGTTTCATCGAGCCTATTGCATCGAAAACGTCGCTTCCTGTTTTACCCTTTCTTTCCTTCCCTGGCGCAGAATCACTTGACCGTTCATACAAAAAAGACCCTGGCCGGAAGGATCATGTCGATCACTTTTCCCTTGTCGGCCCGCGATGGGGAGAGTATGCAAAAGCGTTCTGACCTTCGATCAACAGATGGATCGCTTCCACGGCTAGGTTTGAGGAGACAAGCGTCGTATGCCTTTTGATCTTCCGGGATTAGTTCGTTCCCGCATGGGTGAAAACTACTCCCTCCACCAAAAGTATCTCAACTGCACCCTAGTCCGGGTACAACAGGTGATCGGCTTCGACAAGGTCTACGAGCGGGCAAAGGGAGCCTATCTCTACGACCGGGAGGGCAACGAGTATCTCGATTTTCTCAGCGGATTCGGCGTCTTTTCGATCGGACGAAATCACCCTGTGCCCCAAAAGGCGATCCGCGACGTCCTTGAAATGGACCTGCCCAACATGGTCCAGATGGACTCGGCGCTTCTCAGCGGGCTCTTGGCGGAAGCACTGGTCAAGCGGTTCGCCGCCCAGGGCGCCCCTCACCTCGATGCCGTCTTCCTTTGCAATAGCGGAACCGAGGCCATCGAGGGTGCAATCAAGTTTGCGCGGTCCGGAACGGGTCGGCCACGACTCCTTTCGCTCCGAAACTCTTTCCACGGCCTGTCGATGGGATCGCTCTCCCTGACCGGCAATCCCTTTTTTCATGAGGGTTTCGCTCCGTTTCTGCCCGGTTGTCAAACCGTCCCTCTGGGCGATCTGGCCGCTCTGGAACAGGAGCTGCGGAAGGGGGACGTGGCTGCGCTGGTCGTCGAGCCCGTGCAGGGTAAAGGCGTCCAGTTTCCCAAGGACGATTATTTTGTGCAGGCCCAAGCCCTTTGCCGGCGCTACGGAACCCTCCTGGTCTGCGATGAAGTTCAAACCGGCCTCGGGAGAACCGGAAGGTGGTTTGCCTTTGAGCATTGGGGGCTCGAACCGGATATCGTGACTCTCGCCAAAGCCCTTTCGGCCGGCTATGTACCCTGCGGAGCCTTCGTCACGCGCCGGTCGATCTACCAGAAGGTTTTCAACCGGCTCGACCGCTGTATCGTCCACTCGTCTACCTTCGGGCGGAACAATCTTGCCTGCGTCTGCGGATTGGCGGCTCTCTCGGTCCTAGAAGAAGAACGACTGGTGGAGAACGCCGCCCGGATGGGGGAACGGCTCGAACAGGGCCTCTTGGCGCTCCAGAAGAAGCATGAGATCGTCAAAGAGATCCGGGTCAAGGGCCTCATGATGGCCGTCGAGTTCGCCGAGCCGCGTTCCTTGGGACTCAAGGTGGCTTGGAAGACGGTGCATGCCCTCGATCCCGGCCTCTTCCCCCAACTCGTCGTTTCGCAGTTGATGGCAAAGCACCGCATACTGACGCAGGTCGCCGCCAACAATGCGGACGTGATCAAGGCGCTTCCTCCCCTGATCGTCGGGGCTAAGGAGATCGATGGTTTTCTGGATGCGTTGGACTCGGTCTTGATCGATCTCCGCAAGTTTCCCGGCCCCCTGTGGGACATGGGGACGAACTTCGTGAAAGCGATGCGCAACGCCACCGAGCAGCCGGTCTCGGTCTAGCCGGGCCTCTCTCCCAAGCGTTCCCTGCGGCTTGCAAAATGGGCCTGTCTGCTTCGCTCTCGCTTGGGTTTCCCTCCTTGCAGCATGAACGTCAGGCTAAAAGGTAAGCTCCGCCTCTTCTTCCGGGCTGAGCTCCAATTCCCGAGCCGGGCTGCGGCCGGCAGCCTGTCGGTACCAGAAGTAGAGAAGCTGCTGCGCGTAGCCTCCGTACGGCCCGAAGTAAGTAAGGGCAAACTCCGCGAGCTCCCTTGCCGGGATCCGCGCCCCTTTGGGAAAGTAGAGACTCCTCAAAAGCCTCTCCATCCAGACGTCGATGGGGAAGGAGTCGAGCCTTCCCAGTCCGAAAAGAAGCACACAGTCGGCGATCTTCTCGCCCACGCCGGGAAGCTCGCAGAGGCGGGCGCGGGCTTCCCGGGTGGGTTGGGTTCGAAGGTTGGGAAAGAAATCCGCATGGTCCGCGAGGTGGCGGGCGGTCGCTTGCAGGAAGCGCGCACGAAAGCCCAGGCGATGGGCGAGAAGCTGCTCCTGCTTGGCGGACGCGAGCGCTTCCGGCGTCGGGAAAGTGAAAAACCGCCCTCCGGCAATGGAGCTTCCCCAGCTCTCCCGCAGCTTCCAGGTGATCCGACGGATCTCCGGGATCGGCTTGACGGGGGAGCAGAGAAAGCTCGCCAGAGATTCCCAGGGATCCTGGCTCAGGATACGGAGTCCCCGACCCGCCGATCGAGCGGCGGCAAGCGCCGGATCGGACGGGAGTTCTTGGAGGATCTGCTCCCAGTTAAGGGAGAGGGTAAGGTAATCGAGCAGAGCCTGCCGATCCCCGTGGAGGCTTTCGATCCGGCAGCCGTCCGGCTCGGGAATGATCCGGTAGGCGGAGGAACCGATGACCCCGACTCAGGAGCCATCCCGCAGCTTGCCCCACGAGAAGGTCTGTCCGCAGGAAAAAGAATGCTCGCAATCGATCTGCAAGCGGCTGATCCGGCCGAGGCTTTTCCAGCCGCCGCGAGTCACCGTTTTCTCTATTGGGTTTAAGCCTGTTTTGGACATATTCTTTTGCGTCCGATTGTAAGGAAAAGATGGAATTCCGTGATTATTACAAGATCCTCAATGTGCCGAGGAGCGCTTCCCCCGAGGAGATTCGCTCCTCTTTCCGAAAGCTGGCGCGTCAATATCATCCCGACGTCGCCAAGGATAAGAAAAAAGACGAGGAGAAATTTCGGCAGATCAACGAAGCCTATGAGGTCCTCGGGGACCCGGAGAAGCGAAAGCGCTATGACCAGCTCGGCGCTTCTTGGCAAGAAGGGCAGGAGTTCCAACCGCCGCCACAATGGAAGGCTGGCAGCCGCTGGACGCAAACACCGGAGGAATTTGGCTTCCATGTTGGCGGGACGGGCTTCAGCGACTTCTTCGAAGCCTTCTTTACCGACGGAGGGTCTTTGGGCTCTCTCTTCGGGCACCATCGTCCTTCGAGAATGGGGGTGCCGCGAGCGGGAGCCGACGTGGAAGCGGATCTGGCCATCACGCTCGAAGAAGCGCTCCACGGGACTTCCAAGGCCCTTCTCCTGCGCCGGCAACAATCCGGGAAACCGGGCGGGCGCACACAGACCTATCACGTCTCCATACCCGCCGGAGTCCGAGAAGGGCAGAGAATCCGGCTAGCCGGTCAAGGCCAATCGGCTCCGGCAGGCGGCCATCCGGGTGATCTTTTCCTACGCATCCGTTATGCCAAGCATCCCTACCTCCGCGTCGAAGGAAGCGATCTTCTTTACGAGCTCGAGCTTCCTCCTTGGTCGGCGGCATTAGGCACCCAGGCCGACATCCCTGCCCTAGGCGGCAGGGCGCGCCTGCGAATTCCTCCCGGATCGAGCTCCGGCCAAAAGTTCCGATTGGCGGGTCTTGGAATGCCGCGAAAAGGGGGAGGGCGGGGAGACCTCTACGTCACGCTGGCAATTCGGATGCCGAAATCCCCAACCCCGGAGGAGCGGGCTCTTTGGGAGAAGCTTGCCCAGGCATCGCCTCCCGAAGCGAGCAGAGGCGGCTGAACTCTCGGGCGAGGAAAGGGAGCGATGTCACCGCAAAAGGATTCCAGACCCTCGGTTGAGTTGATTCTCTACGAAAGCTTGCCACCGAGATATTCCGCGGCGGCGCTGGCCGAGCTCACCGGGGTTCATCCCGAGATGGTTCTCTGCTATTGGAGGCTCGGGCTCCTTCAGGCGGAGGAGCAAAAGCCCCAGGACCCCCTCTTCGATGACGACGCGCTCTTCCTGCTCAAGAGGCTAGAGCAGCTTCGCAAGGAATATAGTCTTTCCTTGCGGGCGCTGCGTCTTCTCGGCCATGCCTTGCATTCGCAGGAAGGATGAGGGATAGACCGATTGAAGGAGGGGGAAACACCGCTCGCCGAGCTGCTCCGGGCGCTCCTGGCCCAAGAGGGCTCGATCCCGTTTTGGCGCTTCATGGAGCTTGCCCTCTATCATCCCCGCCACGGCTATTACGCCCAATCGCCTTCCCGCCGGATCGGTCGAAGGGGAGACTACTACACCGGACCTAGCTCGGGCCCGGCCTTTGGCCGGCTCTTTTCCGAAGCGGTAGCCGAGGCTTGGGTTCTCCTGGGACGGCCGGAGATCCTCGATCTGTGGGAGCAGGGAGCCGGAGCAGGATGGCTCGCCTGCGACTTGGTCGGCTCGCTCCGAGCGCACGAGCCCCGCCTCGCGGAGCGAATCCGCTACACCATCGTCGAGCCGAGGGAGCTGCCGCGAAAGGAGCAGGAAGCGCGGGTGAGCGCGGCAGAACTTTCGGATCACTTTCGTTGGGTGGAGTCGTTTGACGGCACGGAGCGACTCGTCGGCATCTTCTTTTCCAACGAGCTGGTGGACAGCTTTCCGGTCCACCGGCTCGTCCGGCGGGGGGCCGGCTGGTCAGAGACCCTCGTCACGTGGAAGGAAGGGCGCTTCTGTTTCACGGAACAGCCTCCGCTCAGAGGAAGCCAATGGCAGGGCGTCCTGACGGAACTGGGCTCGGATCTTCCGGAGGGATGGGTCGTCGAGGTGAGCCTCGAGGCTCCCTCATGGATGCGCCGGGTCGGGACACTGCTCGACCGTGGACTCGTGTTCACCTTCGACTATGGCTTGCTTCCGCAGGAGCGTTTCGTTCCCGAGAGATCCACCGGAACTCTACGGGCCTATCGTCGTCACCTCCGGGAAGGAGATCTCCTTGCCCATCCTGGGGAACAGGACCTGACCGCCCATGTCGACTTCGGCAGACTCCAGAGAGTCGGGGAGGAGGCCGGATTGCAAACGTTGGCGTTGGTCGATCAGCACCACTTTTTCGTGGGGATTCTCTCCGCTTTGAGCGAACGCTCCGAAGGAAGGCTCCCCGACGGTCTGACTCCCGCAGGCTTTCAGACGCTGGCCCATCCGGGATTCCTTGGACGAACCCACCGCGTGCTGATTCAGAGCAAGGGGATCGGAGATGCCTCTTCCCTCTCCTGCTTGCGTTTCGCTCGCTCGGTTGGTTCTTGTCCTCCGGGGCGTCTACCCGCTACCAATAGGGCGTGCGTATCGATCTCTCCGAACGAATCGTCGGGCTGTTGACACCGGTCTCCGCCTTGCGACGGATCGGTGACCTGGGGATCGGAGACGCTCGGGCGGTGCGCGAGGCGATCGATTTTTGCGCCGAGCTCGGCATCCGTTGGCTCCAGCTCCTCCCCATCAACGAGACGAGCGGAGACAATAGCCCCTATAACGCGATCAGCTCGCTGGCTCTTGAACCGGCTCTCTTCACCTTGGAGCCCGAGGAAGTTCCCGGCCTGGAGGCAGAAGACATCCCCAAAGAATGGATCGAGGAAGCTTCGATCGGCGATATCATCGATTATCCGCGAGTCAAGGAGAGAAAGAAGACGCTCTTGGACAAGGCCTTTGCGCGCTTCTCCGAACAGAGGCCGCCGAGTTGGAAGGAGTTCCAGGCTTTTTGCCGGTCTCACGCCTCTTGGCTCAAAGGGTATTCCCTCTTTCGAGCCCTTTTGGATCGACAAGGAGGGGATCCGCGTTGGGACCAGTGGCCACCGGAAATCGCGCACTATCGGAGAGCTCTCGCCTGGCTGCGGGCCGAGCGTCCGCGGGAGCTTTTGCGGCGGCGCTCCTTTTACGCTTTCGTTCAATGGATCGGCTACCGACAGTGGAAGTCCACCCGTGACTACGCGGACTCCCGCGGCATTCGGCTGATGGGCGACATTCCCTTTGGGATCAGCCGCTACGGGTCGGATGTCTGGACCAGCCCTCCGCTCTTCGACACCAGCTGGTGCGGGGGAGCGCCGCCGGAACAGTTTTTCCAGTCGGATGCATTCATTCAAAAGTGGGGCCAGAACTGGGGAATCCCACTCTACGCCTGGGAAAAGCACGAGGCGGAGGGCTTCTCCTGGTGGAGGCAACGGATCGCTCGAACGCTCGAGATCTTTCACGGCTTCCGCATCGACCATGTGCTCGGGTTTTTCCGGATCTACGCCTTTCCGTGGAAACCGGAAGAGAATTCGGCCTTTCTTCCGCTTAGTCCAGAGGAGGCCAAAGCCCGGGCGCGCGGAAGGTTGCCTCATTTCATTCCCGACTCGGACGAGAAGCTCGATGCGGCGGCTCGAAATGAGGCGCGAGGGGTCTTGCTCCTCCACCGGCTCCTGACGGAAACCGGGGAGGCCGCGGTGATTGCGGAAGATCTCGGATTCGTCCCTTTTTACGTTCGCCCTGCCTTGAGCGAGCTGGGCGTTCCCGGATTCAAGATCCCGATGTTCGAACGGGAAGAGGATCACTCCTACTCGCCCGCTTCGACCTATCCCCGCTTGAGCGTGGCAACCTATGCGACCCACGACCATCCTCCCCTTCTCTGTTTTTACCGAGGGCTCGTCGAACGGTGGCTCGGCCCAAACGGGCATGA
>JAQUAR010000079.1 GCA_028687155.1 Methylacidiphilaceae bacterium
CCGTCCATGGCCAGCGCCTGCGGCAGCAGGCCGCCCTGCGCCTGCAGCCAGTCGGTGAGCCGGGAAGCGAAGGCTTCGGGATCTATACGGGTGAGCACCTGGTAAAAGACACTGTAGCCGGGAACCGGCCCATGTTTGGTGAAAAGCGGGCTTTTTGACGACGGCTCCCGGGTTGGGGAAGGAAAGTTTGCAAAAATGTAGTGCCACACTGTGAATAACTTTATCGCATGCAAGTAGCCTTGTGATCTTGCACATCACGATGCTGCACAGTAATGCTATGTCATCTTTCTGCGCACCCTGCGGTTGCGTCGGAAGGACGGGAGCGAGGCGGAGTATGTCCGCTTGGTCGAAAGCGACCGGGAAAAGGGACGGGTCAAGCAGCGGATCGTCGCGACTCTTGGCCGCAAGGATCTCTTGGCACCCCACTTGGATCGGCTCGCGGAGTTGCTCGGGCGGAGCGCGCCGGCTTCTCGGAGAGCGCTTGAGCCTCAGGAATCCACAGTTTGGGGTCCAACGCTTGTCGCCAGACATCTCTGGAAGGAGCTGGGTCTGGAAGAGCTCTTGGAGGAGAAGAGGGGGAAAGGCAAAGGACTCTCCCTTGCGGAACGGGCGTTCGTCCTTGTGGTCAACCGGCTCTTGTCCCCGGGGAGCGAACACGCCTTGGCCCAGTGGCTGGAGACCGACTACGTTCCCGACGGGAGAGGAGAGCGGATCCGGCCGGTCTGGAAGCAGAATGGCCGAGTTCGGGTCGACCACCGCTTCCTTTGGCCATGGTACCGGACCCTTGACGAGCTCATAGGGCGGAAGGAGCGGATCGAGGAAGGGCTCTTTGCCCGGCTGCGGGATCTCTTTTCTCTTAAGCCCGAGATGGTCTTCTATGATTTGACTTCCTCCTATTTCGAAGGGGAAGGCCCCGAGGGTTTGGCTCAATACGGCTACAGCCGGGACCAGCGGGAGGGAAACCGGCAGATCCTCTTGGGGGTCGTCATGGCCAATGGCTGGCCGATTGCCCACCATGTCTTCTGGGGCAATCGGCACGATTCGGAAACGGTGCAGCCGATCGTCGCCGATTTGGAGAAACGCTTCGGGTTGCGTCGGATCGTCTTCGTCGGGGACCGGGGGATGGTGAGCACGGCCAACTTGGGCTTCCTGTGGAGCCAGGGGCATGGGTTTTTGGTCGGCTTACGCCGACGAAGGAGCCCGGAGGTCTTGGAGTATGTCCGCAAGGCCCAGAGCGGTTCCTGGCAGCCCTGCTCTCCGGAGGAAAAGGATCGGGTCTGCGAAGTCGAGGGAGCGCTTCCCGGGCAGCGGATCTTCGTGGTCGAAAGCGCCGAGCGGCTGGCCTACGAGCAGGCCATGCGGGAGAGGGATGTCACGAAGACCCGGGAAGAGTTGGGCAAACTCGCCAAGCGTATCGAAAAAGGAGAGCTTCGGAATCGGGAAGAGATCGGAGCCTCCGTTGCCCGGATCCTCTCTCTCTATCGCGGCCCCCGCTACTTCCGCTGGAGTCTGCGGGCGGGCAAGCTCCAAGTATCCGAAGAGCCGGTGGAGACCGAAAAGCTTCTGGAGGGGAAGTACGTGATCCTCACCGAGGAAAAGGATCTCTCCCCGCTCGAGGCGGTCCGGGCCTACAAGGAGCTCTCCGAGGTGGAAAGAGCGTTCCGGAAGCTCAAGGACGTCCTGGAGCTTCGTCCGATCTACCACCACAATCCCAAACGGGTGCGGGCGCACGTCTTCGTCGCCGCCTTGGCCTTCCTGCTCGACCGGCTCCTGGAGAAGAAACTCAAGGCGGCCAATCTGCCCTTCTCCAGCGAGCAAGCTTGGGTTGCCCTCCGAACCATCCATCTGGTGGAGTTCGCCTTCGGGAGTGAAAAACGTCGTGGGGTCACCGCCGGGAATCATCAGGCCCGGCAAATCCTCTCTACCTTACGCATCTCTGCCCGGGAGCCGTAGCCGACCGCAAAGGGCAAAAATGGGCCCTGTAGTGCCAATTTGAAATAACGGGTACTGTCTCGCAACGACTTACGAGACATTCCCCCAAACATGGGCTACCTCTTCGGCTTGGCCCGCAACGAGCGCGTGTGCCGGAACATTAAGGCGTCGATGGAGCAAACCCGTCGTCTGCACGAGTCGAGTGGCAAACCGGCCCGCTTCTTTACCGAGTTTGCGTACCGCACCTTGAGCAGCTGGTCGAGGGAGCGCCGGGTGGTCGCCAAAGCCGAGTACCAGGAAAGAGGAGAGAATCCGCGTTTTGTCGTGACCTCTCTCTCCACCGAGGAGTGGCCCGCCCAAAACCTTTACGAGAAGCTCTACTGTGCTCGTGGCGACATGGAGGATCGGATTAAGGAACAGCTCTACCACTTTGCCGACCGGCTCTCGACCGCGCAAATGGCCAGCAACCAACTTCGGCTCTACTTCTCGGCTCTTGCTTACACGCTGGTTGAAGCGCTGCGACGGCTGGGTCTGCGAGGAACGGACTGGGCCGAGGCCCAGGTCGACACCCTCCGGCTCAAGCTCTTTAAGATCGGCACGCTGGTCCGAGTCAGCGTCCGCCGCGTCTTCCTCTCGATGAGCAGCGCCTATCCTTGGAAAAGCCTCTTTACCCACGCCTTCCGAGTCCTGCGTTGCTGAGCATTTCTCAAAACCGCAGTTCTGTTCCTTCGGCAAAGCTTACGATCGGACGGAGCCTTGCTCCACAACCGGCTTTTTGCCCTTTACAGCGCTCGTGTTAAGGCAAATCGAACCGAAATCTTGCTCGATCCTTTCAGTGGACCCCGATGGCAAGACAGATTTCCTCTGAATTTAAGCTGCATCTATTACTTCATTCGCAGCGGAACAGCGCTGCCCTGTTGTTGCGCGGGGAGCATCCCCATGCGCAGCCGGCTTCGGCCCACGCTTCCCTTCAAAAATCGTCGCCGCCCGCTCCAGGATCTCTTTCTTCCAATGCCCGACCACGACTGGATGCACCCCGTACTGCTGGCCAATCTCGTTGAGCGTCTTCAACCCCCGGATCGCTTCCATTCCCACCTTCGCCTTGAACTCCGCGCTATGTGCCTTGCGCTTCCTGCCTTCGCTCATGCCATCACCCTCCCAAGATGGCAGCTTAAATCCCTGTCTCAAAATCGGGGTCCACTATAAGCCCCCAATATCCAAGCGGTCACTTCACTTGCTTACGACAAACGTGAACGTTTTGTTTTCCCCTGGGGCGAATTGTGTTTGGATGGTGGCAAATAGCCCATGATTTGCGGCGATCGATCTGTTCGGCTTTTTTTGAGTGGTAGGAACAGGGGTGCGGAAGAGCGGCTTTGAACGGGGGTGACGAATGGAACCGGGACCAAAAGATACGATCGGCGAAGGCCTGAGTGCTTCGCCCAGCCGGAACGGAAATCAGGATGGGCCGTTCCCCCGCCAGCCCCAGGGCGGGAGCTTCCGGTTCCGGCAGTGGCTCGCGGATCTCGAACCCAGGATCTTTAGGCAATTTGTGCTCTTGCGCAGGCTTGCCCGGGGAGACGATCTTCCCGGCCTTTCCAAGGCAGCGATCCTTGTGGATTGGCTGCGGGCGAAAGCCGGGTTGGTGCAGGGAAAGGGAGGCGATGGTCTGCTCCGAATCGCCGGTCGGACCTGGGCCTACGGGCAACGATGTGCGGCAACGGGAGTATACCAGGAAATCTTTGTTTCCCGCGATTATGAATTCCGCTCGGCGAATCCGGCTCCGCGAATCCTCGACTGCGGTGCTAACATCGGGTTGGCGACTCTCTTCTTCAAGCTCTGCTATCCAGAGAGCCGGATCGATGCTTTCGAGGTTGATCCAAATTTGGCTGCCCTTTTCGAACGCAATGTCCGAGACAACGGGCTTTCCGACGTGAATGTCCATTGCTGCGCCCTCGCGGGAGCGGCAGGGGAGATCGACTTTTATCCGCATGGCTATTCTACGTGCGGAAGCCTTTACGCAACCTGGGGGGGTGATAAGACAGTGCGCGTTCCGGCGCACCGCCTTTCGGAATGGATCGGGGACGAGGTCGATTTCCTCAAGATGGACATCGAAGGGGCCGAATCCGAGGTGATCGCCGAGCTCTTCGAATCGGGAGCGCTCGCCAGGGTTCGCGAGGCCGTGGTTGAGTATCACCATAACCTCGAAGGAGGGCAGGCGGGTCTCGCGCGATTCCTGGACTTCTGGGAGCGAGCCGGCTTTTCTTATCAGCTATCGGCGGCTGGAGATCAGGTGACCGGACGACCTTTTCAGTACATTTTGATTCGATTCCGGCGGGTTACGGACTCGCATGGTTAAGACGAAAAGGCCGAAGGGCGGAAGGGGAGGGAAGTTGTGAGGGTGCGTATGATTGCCTTCTAGAAAATCGCCGTCCGTTGCTGATCGGGCGGGGTAATTTGCCAAGACTGCTAAGACTACGTCCTTGAACAGATTTCATCGGCCATAGCCCCAAGCATGCGGTCGATGCTGACGCCCTTGCGGTCAGGCAACTTCTGCTTGGCGGCAAGCTTTTGAATCGCCCTAACGGCCATATTCCAGCTCGCCAAAAGGATGGCCAGAGGCTTCCGAAGCTTCCGGTGCTTGCTAATCGCCGCTTTCCTCAAAGCCGGAAAGCTGAGGTTGGATCTTCCCGCCTTGGCCACATGAAACAGCGAGGAGGCAATGTTATATTCAGATGGTATTTGCATGACACGGCCTACCGTATTTTGCATAAGGCCTTCATGTGCCGAAACAATCCTCAAAATGGTGCGGAAGATGGGTTAAGGTTGGGTGTCCCCACCTTCGCCACGTAACCCACGACAAATAGCAAAGAATCTCCTCGTGAGGTGCCGCGATGGCGTGCCAGGGGTGGAGCGGTATCTCCGTACGGATCACCCTGTGGCCTGAAACTCGATCTTTGGGGCATCGCTGACACGCTTCGAGGCGTCGAGGATTTCGAGAGAGATCAGGTTGCCCGCCTCGTCATAGTCCAGGCTCACGCCTGCCTTGCCCTCGTCGCTTTCTACCACCTGCACGTCCTTGAGGATGACGGTTAGGGTGTCTGTGTGCGAGTCGTAAGTTACCTTCATTGGTCTTCCCTCCAATATTTGTCAATCTTGCTCGTTCGGTAGGCGGTGACGACTTCTGCGGGCGACCGATCCACGTCCACGAAGACGCGGATCAGATAGGTCGCTCCCTCCATCTTCTGTCGCGACTGCAGCACGTCTCGTCCCAGGCAAACGGACAGTCGCTGCTCAGGCTTGGCCAGTATCTTCCGGATGACTTCCTCGTCCAGACCGCGACGCATCATCTCCTGAATCGCATGGGCCGTGAACACGTAGTCCGAAATCGGTTCAGCCAGGGGCATGACCTAAGGTTCCTCCGGAAACCCTAAGGGCGCCTGCGGCGCCCGAAACGCTGCGCTCTTGCGTTCCGAGAGGAAACTCTGGCGCTCGCCGAGCAACGCATTCACCAGCCCCCAGTCCTCGAGATCCCGCGGAAGCACCTCGAAGAGCGCCTGCGCCATCTTCCAGAACGGTCCGACTCCCAAGAGGATGCGTTCTCCGAGATGCCCGACCAACTTCTTACGCTTCTCGTCCCCCCAGAGGAGCATGGGGAGGTACAGCGCGTCAATCAGCGGCGGGTTCGGGTCCATGCCGACGTCCCACCCCTGCCCGGTGCCATTTTCGATTTTTGACATCCTCCCTGCTCCCATCCATGTGTGTGTATAAACACCTATAGCCAATGCGTTGAGTCAACGCCAACGCGGACGTGTCGATATCGACCCCCGGCAGACCCGCTTGAGCTAGCAGCCTGTCGGCCCTAGTACGAGAGTTTGCCACCATGCGGCGGCGGTCCGATGCGGCATGGGGAGCGATTGTCTCGGGAACCTGTAAAGGCCAGGATCATGCGACGGCCGTTTTTCTGGCGGAGAGCGACCATAGGGAACCAATCGCCAGGGAACCGGGCTTGCGGGCTCCCCCAAGCTTCCAAAGTCGCTTGAAGTTGTAGGCCAAGCAGACCAACGACCATTCGCCCTGGACTTTGGCTTGCCCTCGGAGCCGAAACGCTCGGAAGCCCATTACCGATTGGATGATGCCGAAGACCGGTTCGACCGTCTGCTTGCGTCGAGCATAGAGGCGGCGGCCTTCCGGACTGGCGAGCTTCTCAACCATCTTGCGTCTCCACGGGGCGGTATATTCCACGGGCTTCTCCCGTCGACGATCGGTGGGCCGGAACTCGCATCGCCGACGGCATTCCAGAGCTTCGGCCCTCATCGGACAGTAGACTTCGATTCCCTCCGCCTGCAGAGCCTCGACCTGTTCGCCATTGGCATAACCCGTGTCCACCAGCACCGCACAGACCCGACCGGCTTCCGTAGGAATGGCCCGCACGTCGGCTTCCCACTCGCCGGTATCGTTGGCGCAGACACTCACCCGAGCCGAAAGCACCAAGGCACTCCCTTCCGCATCCACGGCCGCTTTCGCATTGTAGCTCTGTTCAAAGGCTTCGTTCCGGCTCTTGCGCATCAGCCGGCTCTCGCGATCGGTCAGGTTGCCTTGCTCCTCCGCCCCAGGCTTCTCCTCCGGAGGGTGGATATGCCGCCCTTTGGCACTCCCCTTGCGAGCTTCCCGTTCTTTTTCCTTCCGCTCGTAATCCGCACGCTCCCGCTCCGCTCGCTCCTTGGCCCGTTCCTCCAGCCGGCGTTGCGCTTCCTCCAGTTTTGCCTGGAGTCGCTCCCGCCGACCAATCTCCTCGGGTAGCTTGCCTGGATCCGCTTCCTCTCTCCGGTCCGCTTCCTCCGCCTTCTTCAAGAGGTCTGCCACATCCGCCCGCAGAAGCTCCACCAGTTCTCCGGCCCGCTCGTAGGTCCCATTCCGATGCTTGCTCGCGTTGGCCCGAATCTTGGTCCCGTCGACACTCACCACCCCGACCTTCAAAAGCTTCCTCTCCCGGGCCAACTCCA
>JAQUAR010000080.1 GCA_028687155.1 Methylacidiphilaceae bacterium
GAAGGGGTAAGAGCCTCCGCTCTTCGATCGACTCCTGATCGGGCTCGTGGAAAATGACGATCAGTCCGGTCGAACCCGCCTCCACCAGCTCCCGGATCGCGGCCATGAGCCGGGGGAGAAAGTCGACGACCTCCTCCCAGACGCTCGGCCCGACCAGCGATCGGGAGACCTTCGGAAAGCCCGTCGCCCGCCCTTCCAGTCGCCCGCCCACCAGGATGAGCTCGTAGTCCCCTTTTGCCGCGACCGCCTTGAGCCTCTCCTCCCAAAAGCGGACGAGCGAGGAGTTGAAATCGGCGCAAAAGCCCCGTTCCGAACCCAAAAGCAGATAGGTGGGACGCTCGCCCGGGCGAGCCGGAGGCAGCAGCTCGGGATGCGCCCCGTAGAAGCCTCTCGCCATCTCTTCGAGAGCCGCGATCAGATCACGCTGGACGCCCGAAAATTTGGCGAGCTTGCGCACCTCGACCAGGGCCATGTTTTTCATCGCCTTCATGATCTCGCCGATCTCCTGCAGGGAATGGCGGTAGTGGAGGATTTCGCGGCGACGGCTCATGCGGCGGCAGAAGCGGGTTGGCGTTCGGATGGACCAGGGGCAGAGGGCGCCAGCGGGCTCAATACCTCCTTGGCAAGCGTCAACCAGCGCTCTCGGGGCTCCTCGAGCGTGAGTCCGGATTGGCTGATTCGGACGAAAAGGGCCTCCTGGGCGGAACGCACCTTGTCGCTCGGGATCGGGTCAAAAAGATTCTCGTTGAATCCCACCAGCCATCCGAGCTCCTGCTCGGGACTCACCGGAACCAGCTTTTCCTGTTTGAGGAGTTCGCGCAGGAGCCTGCCTCGATGGATTCGCCTTTCGAGCGACGCCTCGAGCTTGGTCCCAAAACGGGTAAAGACCTCGAGCTCGAGGAATTGCAGGAAATCGAGCTTCATCCGGCCGGCCTCCTTCCGCAGCGCAGGATGCTGCGCTGCCCCCCCGATGCGGGAGACCGAGCGCGTCACATCGATCGCCGGAAGCATGCCGGCCGCAAAGAGGCTCTGCTCGAAAAAGACCTGTCCGTCGGTGATCGAAATCAGGTTGGTGGGAATGTAGGAAGCAAGCTCCCCCTGTTGGGTCTCCACGATCGGGATCGCCGTCAAGCTTCCTCCCCCTTGGGCGGCGGCCAGCCGGGTCGACCGCTCCAATAGCCGACTGTGGAGGTAGAAGATATCTCCCGGATAGGCCTCCCGACCCGGCGGCCGGCGAAGCAGGAGAGACAACTCCCGGTAGGTCTGCGCATGCTGCGAAAGATCATCATAGATCACGAGCGTCTGTCTCCCCGAGCGCATCCACTCCTCGGCCAGAGCGCAGCCGGCAAAGGGAGCCAAGTACTAAAGCCCGGGGAGTGCCGTCGCCTCGGCCACGACGACCGCCGTATAGTCGAGGGCGCCCTGCGCGCGCAGCGTCTCGACGACCTGGACGATACTCGACCGCTTCTGCCCGATCAGGACATAGACGCAGAGCACATCCCGCCCTTTCTGGCTCACGACCATGTCCAAGCAAAAGGTTGTCTTTCCCAGTCCATTGTCGCCGATCACCAGTTCCCTCTGCCCCTTGCCGATCGGGATCATCGCATCGGCGATCTTGTTCCCCGTATAGAGCGGTTGATCGACATAGTCGCGAGCCACGATCGGCGGCGCCGGGGATTCCAAGAGTCCAACTCGATCCGTTGACGGAGCAGGCTTTCCGTCGAGCGGGTTTCCCACGGGATCGACCACCCTCCCCAGCAAAGAATCCCCCACGGGAATGCTCAGCCTTCTTCCGGTCCGATGGACCAAAGTGCCCGCAGTCAGCCCTCCGGTCTGCACCAGCAGCATGACTCCAACCGATTCGTGGCTCAGGCTGTAGACCAGCGCCTGGCTTCCGTCTTCCATCTCCAGCAGATCGTCGATGGCAGCCGAGGAGAGCCCGTCGACCCAGGCGATGCCGTCGCCGACGGCAGTGACCCGACCGAATTCGGCCACCTCGGGAGAAAAACGATACTGTTCGACCCAGTTCGCCTTTTGCTCGAGCGGGGAAAGTTCCTTCTTTTCCGGCATGATTTAGGCCTCTCCTTTCGAAGCGAAAAACAAAAGCTCGTCCTTCAGGTTCGCCCGAGCCATCCAACCCCCCACCTCCGCACGGACCCCTGCTCCCAGCAGCGGATCCACCTGGAATTTGCAGGGAAGCTCTCGCCCGCACGCCTTTTGCAAGGCCTTCGCCAAGCGTTCCCGGCGGCCTTCCTCCAGCGAGAAAGCCGTCTGCACTTCGATCTGCCCGACTCCTTCCCGAGCCACCGAGCCGCGCATTTCGACCAGTTTTTCCGGAGGAAGCCGCTCGAGCTCCTCGATTGCCCGGTCGACCAGCTTGGCCTCGAGATCCGGTGTCGCCAGATCCTGAAGGAAGCGGCTGGCGAACTGGCTGGCGATCCGCAGCGCACGGCTCTCCGCCTCTTGGGAAAGGGCGGCCAGCCGGTGTGCTTCCACCGCGCGTGCCCGCTCCCGTTCGTCCTGGATGAGCCGATCATTTTCGGCCTGCAGGCGCCTCCGTTCCCCCTGCATCTCCTCGAGAAGCTTGGCCCGAGCCTTCTCCTTTTCCTCCTCCCAAAGGGTCATGCGGTTCTCGTAGGCATTCTGCAACTCTTCGCCCTCCTTCCTGACCCGCTGCGCTTCCTCCCACGCCTTCGCGGTCGCCGCCTTCCGATCCGCGATCAACCGCAAGACCGGACGGAAGAGGAGCCGGTGCAAGATCCAGATCAGGACCAGGAAGTTGATGACCTGGAGGAGGAAGGTCGTCCAGTCGAAGCTCACGGCGATCGCCTCTCGTTCGATTCCACCAGGACCTACTTGTGGAGCAGATAATCGAGCATCGGGCTTCGAAAGAGAACGATGAGCACGACGACCAGCACATAGATCGCCAGCGACTCAATCATCGCCAGCCCGATCAAGAGCCACCGCATGATCGACTTTTCGGCCTCCGGCTGGCGGGCGAGCGCCTCGAGTGCTTTTGCGATCGCCATCCCCATGCCGATCCCAGGCCCTAAGACGCCGAGTCCCATCGCCAAGACGGCAAAGGCCGTCACGATCGTGGTAAAGATGCCCAAATCGTTCATCGTACAGTTCCTCCCTTTGGTTGTTCCTTTTCCTCCAGCGCCTGCATGCCACCGGCGATGTAGACCAGAGCAAGCATCCCAAAAATGTAGGCCTGCAAGAGAGCCTCGATGAGATGGAGGAAAAGGAAGGCCACGGGCACGAGGAGTCCCGCCAGCAGCAGGAGGATGCCGATCGCGACTTCCATTCCCGTCATGTTCCCGAAAAGCCGGACGGCGAGAGTCAATGTCCGCGTCAGCTCGCTCATGAGATGAAAAGGGAACATCCAGAACATCGGAGAAAAATACTCCCGCACATAGGCGGCCCATCCCGCGGCCCGTACGCCGTAGAACGGGACGGCAAAAAAGACGATCATCGCCAGAGCGCCCGTTACCGAAAGATCTCCGGTCGGTGAATGGAGGCCAGGAATGAGTCCGACTAGGTTCGCGAGAAGGATGTAGATCCAAAGAGTTCCTACCAGCGGAAGAATTCGCTCCGGGGCCTTGGGAATCGACTCGCGCACGGTGGTGTCCATTGCTTGCTCCGCGAGTTCCAACACCAGTTGCCAACCGGCCGGGTCCCGCATCCGAAGCCGGCTCTTCGTCCAGGCGGCCGCCGATGCGAGGGCTACTGTCAAGGCCGTGGCGCTCACCGCCGACTCGCTGATGGCAAAAGAGCCGAAGTGGAGCGTAGGTTGCCCCAGAAGTCCCGCTGCGCCCAGAACAAGTTCCGGTCCAGTCATAAGTTCTGGCGGAGATGGTTGTAGACGCTGATGGCGCCCAGGATGACCCCCAGGAGAATCCCCGTGATCGTCCAGTGGATGGCATAGCCCGCCAGATGCTGGTCGAGCCATCGTCCCAGGAAGGCGCCGACGACGACCGGAAGGATGAAGAGAAGGCCGATGGTTCCGAGGGAAAGCCACGAAGAAAGAACGTTGTGCTTCTCCTGCTCGGCCTTCTTCATCCGCTCCACGTCCCTGCTCACCTGGCTGGCCAGCCGCCTTCCGTCTTCCTCCGGCACGGCGCGTCCCTTTTCCGGGGCTACTCCGTCTTCCTCTCGATCTCCCAAGGTTCGCACCCCCATTTTACAACCCCTCCATGGGGCGGGTCCGACCCAGTTCCCAGAGCCGCCGGAGCATCTCGCGCTCGAGATTGTGCGCGAGCGCATGCATCTCGCGCAGATCCGCCTCTTCCCGCTTGATCTTGCCCTCGAGCTCTTCGGAGATGCGATCCCGATCCCGGTCGAGAAAGAAGTGCTGGGTGCAGACCGTCGCGGTGTTGTCGCCAAAGGAGAGAAGGCCGCTGGCCAGGGCAAGATAGGTGACGCCGTCGTCGGCCGCCGTGCGGAAACGAGCCAGCCCGAGCCGGAGGGAGGTGAGAAATCGCTCATGTCCCGCCAGAATCCCGAAGCTTCCCGAGGAGTCGGCCCCGACGAAGGAGATGACGTCGTCTCGGCGGACGACATGCGTCGGATCGCGCAAGATGAGCGAAAACGCTCTCATGAGTTCTTCTTCTGCTCCTTCATGCTCCCGCGCATGTAGCACTGCTCCTCGGTCAGACCATCCCAATCGCCGCGCAGGAACGCTTCGCAATCGTCGAGCACCTCTTCGAGCGGGACGCTCTGTCCGGCAATCCCTGTGTGGGTAGCGGTCGTAAAGAAAGGCTGAGTCAAATACCGCTGGAGCTTGCGAGCCCTCAGGACGGTCTTCCGATCGTCCTCGGAAAGCTCCTCCATGCCCAAAAGATTGATGATGTCCTCCAGCTCCTTGTACCGGGCCAGCACCTTCCGGACCTCTCCCGCAATCCGGTAATGACGTTCGCCCAGGAAAGCCCGATCCATCATGTGACTGGTGGAGAGAAGAGGGTCGACCGCCGGATAGAATCCCTTGGCCGCTTGCCCTCGGGAGAGGATCACGACCGTATCCAAGTGGCTCAAGATCGCCATGACCGCCGGATCGGTCATGTCATCGGCGGGGACATAAACCGCCTGGACGGCCGTGATATTGCCGCGTTGGGTCGAAACGATCCGATCCTCGAGCTCCGCCACTTCGGTCAGAAGGGTCGGCTGATAGCCGACCATCGCCGGCATCCGGCCCAGCAGCCCGGAAACCTCGCTTCCGGCCTGCACGAAGCGGAAGAGATTGTCCATGAGGAAGAGAACCTCTTTCTGCAGCGTGTCCCGCAAATACTCCGCGTAGGAGAGCGCCGTGAGCCCTACCCGAAAGCGCACCCCCGGCGACTCATTCATCTGGCCGAAGACCATCAGCGTCTGCTCCATGACCCCCGCCTCCTGCATCTCGTGCCAGAGCTCGTGGCCTTCGCGAATCCTCTCCCCCACGCCGGCGAAGACCGATACGCCATGATGGATGGCCGCGACGGCATGCATGAACTCCATCATGAGCACAGTCTTCCCCACGCCGGCTCCGCCGAAGAGTCCGGTCTTCCCCCCCTTCACGAAGGGGCAGAGGAGATCGATGACCTTGAGGCCCGTCCGGAGAATCTCCTTGGACTCGACCATCTCCGAAAGAGGAGGGGGCTCCTGGACGATATTCCGGTATTCGGTCGTCGCGATCGGTTCCTTCCCGTCGAGCGGCTCTCCGAAGACGTTGACCAGGCGTCCCAGGCACTCGCGGGAGGTGGGGACCCGGAGAAAGCCCCCTCCGTCATAGACGGGCATCCCTCGCCGCAGACCCGCCGTCGAATGGAGCGTGATCGCGCGGAGATGATGCGCGTCGAGGTGCTGGTGGACCTCGAAGGTGTATTTCTCGTGGTCGAGGTGGGCTCGGAGGCACCAGTGAATCGGCGGCAAGCGCTCGCACTCGATATCGACCACCGGACCATGGACTTCCATGATATAACCCGCTACCGGCCGGGAAGGAGAAGAAGTGGGAGGCGAGCCTGAGTCGGCTTCCATGAATGAGAGCGAGCCTATCACCCTGCCGAAGAGAAGCGCAAGCCCACAGGAATTCTCGGGCTCCGGCCGCATCCTATCCTTGCGCTCGAGAGGCTTCTCGGCCATCTAGTTCTATCGATTCTCGATCTTCTCGAACCGATCCATGAACCTCGAATCGACCCTCCTCCTCACCGACCTCTACGAACTGACCATGCTCCAGGGCTATTTCTACGAGGGCATGAACGAAATGGCCGTTTTCGAATTCTTCATCCGCAAGCTGCCCAAGAATCGGAACTTCCTCCTCGCCGCCGGCCTCGAGCAAGCCCTCTCTTTCCTGGAATCCGCCCGCTTCCAGACGGACGAGATCGACTGGCTCGCGCGTCATGGGTTCCGCCGGGAGTTCCTCGACTGGCTTCGCAACTTTCGCTTCCAGGGCGACGTCCATGCCATGTCCGAAGGAACGCTCTGCTTTCCCGAAGAGCCGATCCTGCGCGTTACGGCACCCATCCCCCAAGCGCAGCTCTTCGAAAGCCGGATCATGAACCTGATCCACTTCCAAACCATGATCGCGTCCAAGGCGGCACGGTCGGTACTGGTTGCGCCCGACAAGGAGCTCGTCGATTTCGGTCTTCGCCGGGCGCATGGCGCCGAAGCGGCCCTCTACGCGGCCCGAGCCGCCTTTCTGGCCGGCTTCTCGGCGACCGCCACGGTTCTCGCAGGCAGGCTCTTTGATATTCCGCTTTCCGGGACGATGGCCCACTCCTTCATTCAGGCGCATGACTCCGAGGAGGAGGCCTTTCTTCGCTTCGCCGAGGCCAATCCCGATCGCGCCGTCTTCCTCGTCGACACCTACGACACGGAAGAGGCCGTCCGGAAGCTCGTCGCCCTCATCCCTCGCCTGGAAGAA
>JAQUAR010000081.1 GCA_028687155.1 Methylacidiphilaceae bacterium
GGCGGCCAGGCAATTTGCCATCCAGTTCGGGGAGCGATTCTTCCTGGCGGGAGCGGCCTAAAAGCCATGAAAAAGTGGAGAGTTGCTTCCCACGCCTTGAATAACCCCCAAGCGGGTTATTCACATCTGGCCCGGCTAGAGCCGACCGCTTTGGGGAAGCGGTCTCGCCGGTCCCAGTTGACGGCGCGAGAACAACTCTCTTTACTGTCAGACAACAAAGCGGAAAATCGACCTGCACACAAAAAAGCGGACACTACCGAGATTAAGGGGAAAAGCCAGTGATCTACCGCTCCCAGCAATTGGCTCTGCGATACTTCGCCGCCTCGATGGTCCTCTTCGGGGTCATGATCGTGGCGGGCCTGCTCACTTCCCTCTACTATCTGCGTGTCGGCTTTCTCCTCGATGTCTTCCATTTCAGCACGGCGAAGATTCTCCACATCGATACCCTCGTCCTCTGGCTGCTCATGGGTTTTCTTGGCTCGGTCTACTGGTTCCTGCCTTTGGAGCTCGAGCGGGAGGTCGAATGGGTCGGGCTGGCGCAGAAAGCATTCTGGATCTTCGTGGGGACGGTGGCCGCGGTTGCTGCCACGCTGATTTTTGTGCAGTACGGAGGAACCAGTGCCGCGAGCCTCTGGCTGATCAATCAAGGGAGAAAGTTTGTGGAGGCGCCTCGTTGGGCCTGCGTCTTGATTGCCGCCGTGCTCGTTCTTTTCGGGGTCAACGTGGTGGCGACCGCCCTGCGCGCCCGGCGGATGACGGGCATTCTCGCCGTGCTGATTGCCGATCTGATCCCCTTGATCGTTCTCTTTCTCAACGCCTTTTCCGCCGAGCCGAACCTCTCGAAGGATCTCTTCTGGTGGTGGTGGCTGATTCACCTCTGGGTTGAGGCCACCTGGGAGGTTTTCATTGGTTGCGTCCTGGCCTGGTCGCTCCTCCATCTGCTCGGCGCTTCGCGAACGATCGTCGAATCGTGGCTTTACGTGGAGGTCGCCATGGTTCTCGGCACCGGGATCCTGGGGCTCGGCCACCACTATTTCTGGATCGGCACACCCTCCTATTGGCTTGGGATCGGTGGCTTCTTCTCGGCTTTGGAGCCCCTGCCGCTTCTGGGCATGGTGGTCCATGCGCTCTACGATGCGGGAGCTCATCGACATCAGATCCTCAACCGTCCCGCCTTTGCCTGGCTGCTGGCCGAGGCTTTCGGGAATTTCCTCGGCGCCGGGGTCTGGGGCTTCATGATGACGCTGCCGCAGATCAACCTCTTTGCGCACGGCACCCAATGGACCGCTTCCCATAGCCATTTTGCTTTCTGGGGTGCTTATGGCTGCGCCGTCATTTCAGTGATCTACCTTGTTCTGCAGAAGATCCGCGCCGGCAGAGGCGATTTCGAAAGCCAAGCGTGGAAATGGGCCTTTGCCCTGCTCAACGTTGGGCTGGTGGGGATGTCGAGCGCGCTCTTGATCGCCGGGATGGCGCAGGCATTCTACGAGCGGGCGATCGGGGGCTCGACCTTCCAGGCCTTTCTCACGGCGCAAGCCAACCGATGGATGACGGAGGGGTTGCAAGCTCGGGTCCTTTTCGGGTTGGTCTTCGCTCTCGGGTATTTCGTTCTGCTCTACGACTTCTGGAAGATCGTGAAGGGAAGGCGAGCGCCGGAAACCCCGGTTCGCAAGGAGGCGTCTGGATGAAGCCCGAAGAGCTTCTCTTCGCTTCGCTTCTTCTCGGGGTCTTTGCCCTGGCGGGCGGGGCGTATGGCTCCTTCTTCGCGATGGGGAAGCTTGGCCGTTCGCGGCTTCTCCTTTTCATCGGGAGGGTCTTCCTTGGTCTCCAGGCGGTCCTCTGCTTCGTGCTGCTGCGGGTGACCACCCTGCATCTAGGCTGGAAGCTCTTTTTGGCGGCGAGCCTGCTCGGCTACGGCGTCGTTCCTCCCTTGGCTTGGTCGGCCCTGGAACGCTTGCATGCGAAAGAGAAAGGGAAGCCATGATCGGGAACCTCGGGAACACCCTTCTCGGCATCTGGGTGACGGCGGTGGCCGTGCTGAATCCGGACCTATTCCTTCGGCGGGGCTGGCTCCTTGCGCTGGCAGGACTGGTCGCGATCGGGGCCGCAGCCCTCGCGGGGCGGGAAGGATCGATGCGGTGGAGCGTGCGAACAAGCATGGGGGCGGGACTGGCGCTTTTGGCACTCGGGGTCGGGCGGCCTTTGGTTTCTTCGGAGCTCTTTGCCTTTTGGATCGAGCTTTGGGCGGGAGTCCTTCTCTCCGTTGTCGCTCTCTGGGGAGCTCTCTATCGGCCAGGCGAGGGGAAGCCCGCTTCCCCTCCCGGAACGTGACGGGTCATGGTGAACGGATACCGCCACCTGCTTTTGCTGCCTCTGCCTTGGGCGAACATTTGGGTAGGCGACCACGGGTCCCGGTTGGAGTCCGCTTCCGAACGAGCCGATCCGGGTCAGCGGAGGGCGAAATGACACAAGACACCGAGCCTCCGGGTACAAAGCCTCTGCCTTGGGGCGAATGGATCGGCCTCAGCGCCCGGGAGCCCTACCGGATTCTCTTCCCCTTGGGAATCCTGCTCGGAGCCGTGGGCGTCGCGGTCTGGCCGCTCTTTTTTTTCTGGGGAGTGGCTTGGGCGCCTCCGCCGATCAGCCATCCGCGGATCCTCGTCGAGGGCTTCGTCGGCAGCTTTGTCCTCGGTTTTCTGGGGACCTCGGTGCCGCGGCTCCTGGAGGTTGAGGGGTTCACGCTCTGGGAAACGGGTTTCTTCGCCGGGGCGCTCCTCGCGGTCGGGCTGCTCCACTTCTTTGGGGTGGCCGGATGGGGGGACGGGCTTTTCGGGATCACGCTGCTCTTTTTTCTCGGGAGGCTGGCGAGCCGCTTTCCCCGTCGGAAAGATAATCCACCGCCGAGCTTTGTTCTTGCCCTTTTTGGCGTCTTGGGCGCAGCGGCCGGAGCCCTGGTCGAGTGGGGCGAACGGATGGGCCTTACCCTTTCCCCGGGGCTGCGCCAGCTGGGGCTCCTCCTGCTCTACCAGGGGTTGCCTCTTTTGCCGATCCTGGGAGTCGGCGCTTTCCTCCTTCCGCGCTTCTACGGTCTGCCGAGCCGGGAGAGCCTCCCGGAGGGCAGGCTTCCCACGAGGGCCTGGATCGGCCGGGCGCTCGCCGCCTTTGCCGCCGCCCTATTGCTCCTGATCAGCTTTGTCTGGGAG
Organism: Methylacidiphilaceae bacterium; assembly: GCA_028687155.1. Lineage (GTDB taxonomy): Bacteria > Verrucomicrobiota > Verrucomicrobiia > Methylacidiphilales > Methylacidiphilaceae > Methylacidimicrobium. Next base: position 3,204 of record JAQUAR010000081.1, read on the forward strand.
GCGGCGGGGGCATCGTTGGGAGGAGGACTCCTCCGGACCGGCACGGTCGTCGCCTATCTCCTCTTCGCGATTCCGGCTTCGCGAGAGCTCTTCTCTGGCGGGACAGTTGCCGGCTGCGCCCGCCTCTCCCTTCTCCTGTCCGTCCTGGGGCTTCTGCTCGGTTCCCTCTCCTTGCCGCTCCGGGCGGCCTGGCTCCATCTCTTCTTCCTGGGAGGTGCCAGCCTTCTCATCCTGACCGTGGGGGCACGGGTCATCCTGGGTTTCAGCGGGAGAGGGGAGCTGCTGGCGGGCCGGTACCGGCCGCTCTTCCAAGCGATGGCCTGGGTCCTGGGCGCCATCCTCCTCCGCATAGCGGCGGATCTAGTACCGGCAAGGCGGGATCTTCTGCTCTCGGGGGCTTCCCTTTTCTGGCTGGGGGCGCTGCTTCTCTGGTCCTGGGCGGTCCTGCCCAAGGTGCGCTGTCCCGATGTCGAGGATTAGCTCTTCGGTGGAGACGGCGGCGTCGGCTCGTGGCCTGTCGGCGCGGCTGTCTTTTCCGCCGCTTGGTCCGCCTCCCGGATCTGCTTGGCCAGCAAGGGGGCGGCTTCGGCGAGGATCTGGCGGAGGCCCGCGTTCCACCCGCGCATGAGGGCCGGGGCGCTCCGCTCCCGGATGGGGATGTGGCGGACGATGGTCCGTTCCCAGAGAGGGATGCCCCGCGGAGACTGGATCAGGAGAAAGCGTAGAGCGATCACTGCCGCCGGCGGTCGGCCGGGACGGAAATCTCCGTAGAGCTGCCGGACGGAAATTTCCGCGAAGGTGTGGGTCATGATCGCGCTCCCTGCGCCGACCACCGCTTGGAAGAGACCCGAGGCTTGGAGGTCATCGCTGACCGCGGTGCGGATCAGCAGCTCGGGAGAGGAGAGGAAGTGGGCATAGGGGTCCCGTTCGTAGCGGTAGTCCGAAGCACGGTAGACGAAATCCTCGCCGGCAAATGCGGCGACCACGCGGATGGTGCGGAGCACGACGGCGGGGCGGGAATCTCCCTGCTTCGCGGAAGAGCCGGTGGAAGGAGCGAAGTCGAAGGTTTCCGGGGGGAGGCGGGTCGGGCGGCGGACACAGCCGAAAAGGGGAAGGCAGAACGAGAGAAAGAAAAGGCAGCGAGCGGCCCCCTTGCCGCCTTTCATCGGTTCGATCCTTGCAGGCTTGGGGGCCGGGGAGGGGGTTGACCGAAGAGGAAGCCGGCCGGATACCGCCGGAGGTCCTGGATCATATCGCTCAGGGCGGTCGAGGTGTCGCGAACTTGCAACAGGGTCCGGTCGGTCGTCTCGAAGAGCTGCGGGAGGTTGCCCGAGGCCAAGGTCGTGGTCGTCTCGTCGAGGAGGATCTTGATCTGGCTATTGGTGTGGCGGAGCTCTCCCATGAGTCCGTTGGCACTGGCTCCCAGGGCCGGGAAGTCGACGGCGCCCAGCTTTTGGAGCAGCGTCTCCACCTCTTGGACGATGTCTTTGAACTGTCCCGGAGCCGAAGGGATGTAGTAGTGCTTCGGTTCCCAGGGGACGGAGAGGGGCGGAAAGCGCTTTGGATCCACATACTCGAGGGCGACCACGCTCGTCCCCGTTATGCCTTGGCCTTGAATCCGCGCCCGCAGGCCATGGTCGATCTCTGCTCTCAGGCTCTTTTCCTGTTCTTCCCGGGTTCTTCCCTGCGCCACGCTGGCGTTGACCTCTCCGACGACGATGACAAAGTGACTGTGATAGGGCGGATAGGCGAGCCAGCTGAAGGAGATTTCCGTGACCTTGCCGATCGGCACCCCGTCCAGCAGGACCGGTGAGCCGACCGATAGGCCCGTCACCCCTCCGGAAACGTAGGTCTCGAAGTAGTCGTGCTTCACGAAGAGATCTCGCAGCCCGAAGGCCAGGAGGCCCGCGACAAGGAGAGCGGTGGAGGCGAGCACGAAGAGTCCGATCTTGATGTCCTTGATCTTACGGTTCACGATTCTCGTTGGGCTCCGGGGATTTGCCCTCTCGGCGGAAGAAGTGCTGGACTAACGGGTTCGTCGAGGTGTCCCGTAAGATTTTGGGATCGCCCTCCGCGATGATTCTCTTGGTCCGGCCATCGAGGAGGATGACGCGGTCCGCGATGCTGAAGATGCTCTCCAACTCATGAGTGACCATTACAAAGGTGATGGTGAACTCCTTGGCAAGTCTTTTGATCAGATTGTCCAAGTCGGCCGAGCTGACCGGATCGAGGCCTGCCGAAGACTCGTCGAGGAAGACGATCGCGGGGTCGAGCGCCATGGCCCGGGCGATGGCGGCTCGCTTGCGCATGCCGCCGCTGAGTTCCGAGGGCAACTTTTCGGCCGCGGCCAAAAGGTCGACCTGGGCCAGCTTGGCGTCCACGACCGCGTTCCGGATCTTGAGCGGAAGATTGGTGAAGACATCCAAGGGCACCCGGACGCTTTCCCGAACGGTCATCGATCCGAAGAGAGCTCCGTTCTGGTACATCACGCCGAATCGCTGGAGAAGTCGGGTCCGCTCCCGGCCCTCGAGCGCCACCAGGTTCTTGCCCTCGATGAGCACCTCCCCGGCCCGAGGAGGGTAGAGCCCGATGATATGCTTGAGCAGTGTGCTCTTTCCCGAGCCGGAGCCGCCCAGGATGGCGAAGATCTCTCCCCGGTTCACCGAAAAGGAGATCTGATCCAGGATGACCGTCTCTCCATATCCCGCCCGCAGATTGCGGATTTGGATCACCGGATCGGACGACGCGATCATAGATTGAGCAGATAGAGCAGGACCGAGAAGATGCTGTCGGCGACGATGATCAGGAGAATGCCGGTCACGACGGCTCCGGTGGCCGAGGCGCCCACTGCCGCCGGTCCCTGCCGCGTGCGCAGGCCGAGGAAGCAGCCGCTGGCCGAGATCAGCAGGCCGAAGACGGCTGCCTTCGCGACTCCCACCCAGATGTCGTGCATCTGCACGGCGCCATCCATCTGGTGGTAGATCGCCTCCAAGGGATAGCCGAGGCCGATCATCACGAGAACCCCTCCCAGGATGCCGACGAAGATCGAATAGATCGTCAAAAGGGGGGTGACGATCACCCCGGCGATCACCCGCTGAATGACTAGGAAGCGGATCGGATCGATGCCCATCGTCTGGAGGGCATCGAGCTCCTCGTTGACCTTCATGGTACCCAATTCGGCGGCAAAGGCCGAGCCGGAACGGCCGGCCAGGAGAATGGCGGTCATGATGGGACCCATCTCCCGGACCATGAGCAGGCCGATCATGTTCGCGATGAAGATCTGGGCACCGAAGGTAGACAGAGGCCGGGCCGATTCGAAGGCGATGACCAGGCCGATCAGAAAGCTGATCAGGGAGACGATCGGCAGCGCGTCGACCCCTGCCGACTCGAAGATCCGCAGGAACTCTCGCGGCCGGAAGAGGCGTGGATGAAATGCCGCCCCGAGCCCCCTCGTCAGTCGGCCGAGAAACGCCAAGGCATCGACCAGAAGAGTCGCTTCTTCAATCGCTGTCTGCCCGATCGTCCCGATCAGGCCCGGCTGCTCCGCTGCCGGTTTCCCTCGTGCGGTCGAGGATGGGGGTTCCAGAGACCGCTCCCACTCGGGGGGGAGTCCTTCGATCTCGGCTTCGGCGTGGAGACGTCCCTCGGCTTC
>JAQUAR010000082.1 GCA_028687155.1 Methylacidiphilaceae bacterium
AATGACTCCTGTCCATGGCTTCATGAGCTCCGACCCTCTTCTCCCTCGAGATCTTCCACGCGTAAGAGGATAGCCGGGCTTTTCACGGTGGGAAGCGTTTCGATGATCCGGCAGGCCTCTTGAACGCCAGCTTCCTCCGACTGATGGAGCAGAACGATGAGCGGGACGGTCTGGCCTCGGTGTCCTTCCGGCTGGATGACCGAAGAAATGCTAATGTTCCGGGCGGAGAAGATGCGCGCAATTTCCGCCAGGACGCCGGGTCGATCTTCCACCAGAAAGCGGACGTAGTATCGGGAGAGGATCTTCGCCATCGGTCGCAAGGTAAGCGCGGCCTGGCGACCGGAGAAAGCCGGAATTTCCCGAGAGACGGCTTTTCCCCGGGCCAGGAAGGCAAGATCACTTAGGACCGCGCTGGAGGTCGGATCCCCGCCCGCTCCCCGACCATAGAAGAGGGTCTCGCCCACGATATCCCCTCGGACGGCGACGGCGTTGAAGACCCCGTGGACTGAGCTCAAGAGATGGCCCTTTCGAAGGAGGGTAGGGTGAACGCGCACCTCGATCTCCCCGCTCTGCGGATGACTTCGGAGGATCGCCAAGAGCTTCAGCTTGTAACCGAGCTCTTGGGCGAAATGGAGGTCGAGGGGATCGACGTTCTGGATGCCTTCGGTATGCACTTCGCACAGAGCCGGCCAGAAGCCGTAGGCGAGAGCCGAGAGAATCACGGCTTTATGCGCGGTGTCGTGACCCGCGACATCGAGGGTTTCGTCGGCTTCCGCATAGCCGAGCTCTTTGGCTTCCCGGAGGGCTTCTGGAAAGGAGAGAGCGCGGGAGGTCATCGCAGAGAGCAGATAGTTGCAAGTTCCGTTGATGATACCGTGGAGGGAGAGGATCTCGTTGGCAATCAATCCTTCTCTTAACGCCAGAAGAAGGGGGATCCCACCGGCGACGCTGGCTTCGAAGAGAAGGCGCCTGCCCTGCTCGGCGGCGAATGCCGTCAGCTCCCGCCCTTGTTCGGCCAAAAGCGCCTTGTTCGCGGTGACCACGTCTTTCCCATGAGAAAGGCTTTCCCGAATGAGATCGGCCGCAACGCCGGTTCCGCCGATGAGCTCGACCACCACGTCCAGGGAGGGGTCGCGCACCAACTCTCTCCAGTCGTCGACCAGCTGCGCCTCGGGAACACCCGCTTGCCGGGCGCGGGCGCGGTTCTTTTCTGAAACCTTTTCGATGCGAATGGTCTTCCCGCAGCGCAGCGTTAAAAGATTCTCTTGAGTTCGGAGATTTTTCCAGACGCTCGCCCCGACCGTCCCCAGTCCTGCCAGGCCGATCCGCAGCGCGCTCATGGTTGGCCGGATCGGGGCGCAGGCGATTCGGAGCCGTCGGCCAGATGCCCGTTCTGCTGCTCGAGCTTGCGGAGGCGTCGCCAAAGATCGGGAAGCTGAAGGTAAAGGGCTTCCAGCCGAAGGGTTTCGCTCGCAGGCCTTCCGTGGCGTCCGGAGAGCACCGCCCCGGCGGGAACGTCTTTGGTGATTCCCGATTGCGCGGTGACGATGGCGCCGTCGCCGATATGGAGATGACCTGCTAGGCCGACTTGGCCGGCCAGCGTGACGTGCGAGCCTAAGGTTGTGCTGCCGGAAATCCCCGTTTGGGCGACGACTAGGCAATGAGGACCGAGAATGACGTTGTGGGCAATCTGTACAAGGTTGTCGATCTTGCAGCCTTCCTGGATCCAGGTTCTGCCGAACCGTCCTCGATCGATCGTGGCGTTGGCCCCGATCTCCACCTCGTCGTCGAGCTGGACCGTTCCGGTCTGCGGAATTTTCCGATGTCGGCCGTCGATACATTCGTAGCCGAATCCATCGGAGCCGATCACGGCACCGGAATGGAGGATTACCCGGTTGCCGATCATGCACCGCTCACGAACGACGACGCGAGGATAAAGAAAGCAGTGCTCGCCCAGGACCGTTTCGGCACCGATAAAAGAGCCGGCGCCGATGACGCTGCCCCTGCCGACGCGCACGCCCGCTTCCACGACTGCCTGAGGGCCGATGTGTACTCCCTCCTGGAGAGTGGCCTCGGAAGAGACCACGGCTGTGGGATGGATGCCGGGCGGATAGAGAATCGGCCGAGGAGCGAAGAGCGCAGCCACTTGGGAAAAAGCCAGGGATGGCGAATCGACGCGAACGAGCGCGCAGGGAAATTCGCCGGAAAGCTCGCGATTCACCAGGAGAGCCGATGCCTTGGTCCGGCGCGCGGCCTTTTCGTAGCGTGGATTTGCGTAGAACGAGATCTCTCCCGTTCCCGCGGATTCCAGATCGGCAACTCCTCGAATAACGAGTTTTTCTTCCCCGTGAACTTCGCCGTTAATCCGATCGGCCAGTTCTCCCAACAGGAAAGACGCCACTCGGAGCCTCGGTCATGGATTGGCGGAGGCCGCCTTGGGTGCCGCCCCCTTGGTCGCATTGATCGAGCGAACCACTTCCTCGGTGATGTCGGGGAGGTCCTGCGTGTACAGGAGGATGGGCGTACCGGTCATGCTGCGGCCGGTCTTGTCGATGACCATGGTGTACTTGCCTTTGGCTCCTGCTTCGAGGACGAACTTGGTGATCTCGTCAATGAGACCCTGGCGCATGCGCTGCGAACGCTCTTCGAGCTCCCGGCCTCGGGTCGATCGGAACTCCTGAATCGCCCGCTGCAAGTTCTGCACCTCTTGGACCTTGGCCTGAAAGGCCTTCAACCTTTCCTGGCGCGCCCCTTCGGAAAGAGTCTTGTCCTGGGCGCCGTCTTGAAGCTTCTGCGCCTCTTCCGCAATCCTCCGGTAATCATTGGCCCTTTCCTGATCTTCTTTCTTGAACGTGGCGACTCGGGCTTGGAGCTCCGCCTCCGCGTCCTTGGTCTTGTAGTACTCGCTAAACGCCTTTTGGAAGTCGAAGGTGGCGATTTTGAGTTGTTGCGCACCGGCGAGCGATGCGGAAAGAAACAGAGCCGATAATAAGAGCAATCCTGATTTCATGTCGCGTTCTGCAAGGTAGTTAAAACGAGTAACCGACGTCAAAGTAAAATCGTCCCGTCCGGTTGAGCCAGGAAGTGGTGATATAGGGAATGCCATAGTCCAGGCGCAGCGGTCCGATCGGCAGGTAGAGGCGCAGGCCCAATCCGGCATCGGCGACGATCTGGATTCCTTCGCCGGCCATGATGTAAGGGACGTTGACCGAAGGGTTGGGGCCGATCAGCGAACCCGCGTTGAAGCCGATGTCGGTGAAAGCGGCCAGTCGAACGCGGTCGACCAGTGGAAACGTGAGCTCGAGGTTGGTGAAGGCCATCGTCTGACCGCCGACTGGGAAGTCCTCCGGGAGGTAGTTGGGGCCGACTAGCGCATAGTCGAAGCCGCGAAGGCTCCGAGGGCCGCCGAGGAAGTAGCTGTCGTAAAGCGGCACGAAGCTGCTGCTGCCGTAGTTCTGCACAAAGCCGGCATTGAGATGCGACCAGAAAATGACGTCGAATGGAAGGTTCTCGTAATGCGAGACGTTGAGCTGCATCTTGTAGATATCGGTTTGTCCCAGGAGAGGTCCTCCGGCTCCCAGGATGTTGAAGTCGACCAGCGTTCCGTGCCGGGTGATCGTCACGCTGTCCCTGCCGTCGTAGATAAGGTCGAGTGAAACGTCGCTCTGGGTGCGGGAGCCGTTGTTTTCGGCATAGACGGGAACCTGCGCAATCTGGGGCAGCATGCCCCAGAGGGTATAATCCGTCAGGTCGTAGCGGGTCGTGAGCATCAGCCACTGGTTCAGACGTTTCGCTGCCCGCAGGTCGAAGCCCATGTTGGTCATGTTGAAGCCCTGATAGTATTGCATGTAGCTGTACTGGTTGAAGAAGAGGTCTCCGCCGACGGCGATCGGCTTGTCCATGAACCAGGGCTCGGTAAACGACATGAGAAGAGTTTCCATGAAGATACCGAGCTGCGCGCGGACCCGAAACTTCTGTCCAGCTCCCGTGAAGGAAGGCGGATTGGCGATGTCGAAGTTGCCCTGGTTGACCTCGACGAACCCCATGAGGCTTTCAATCGTGCTGTAGCCGAGCCCGAAGCTGAGATTGCCGGTATGCTTTTCCTGGAGGTTGATCACCATGTTCTTCCGGTTGGGTACATTGGTGTCTTGCGGATTGATCTCTACCTTCTCGAAATATCCTAGGTTTTCGAGTCTCTTACGGCTCGCGTCGACCTGGACGCTGTTGTAGACATCGCCCGGCTGAACCGCGAGCTCGCGCCGAATGATGTTGTCCTTGGTGACCGTGTTGCCCTGGATGACGATCTTATCCACATAGGCCTGGCTCCCCTCGGCAATCTTGAAGAGCAGGTCGATCTTCCCGTTTTCCACGTTGGGCAGACGCTCCGGCCGGATCTCCGTGTCAATGTATCCGCGCTGACCGTAATAGTCGCGCAGGTCTTTGAGATCGTCGTCGAGCCCTTTTGGGGAAAAGACGGAGCCTTCCGTCATCTTGATCGAAGAGAGGATGTCCGCATTGGAGTAGACCTGGTTTCCGGAGAGTTGAATCGTGCCGACGTGATATTGAACCCCTTCGTGGATGGCGATGATGATGGTGGTCTGGTCCTTAGTCGGATGCTCGATCTTGATGTCTCGGATGCTCATGTCGATGTAGCCGTGATTCTGGTAGAACTCCTTGAGCTTCCGTAAATCTTCCTGGAACTGCTCCTCTTTCATCAGCCCGGATTTATTGAAAAAGGAGAGGAGATTTTTTTTCTTGGTTTTGAACTGCTTCTGCAGCTCCTTGGCGGGAAAACTGTTGTTGCCCGTGAACTCCATCAAGGTGATGAACCGTTTTTCCCCTTCCGTGATCAGCACGGTGACGACGGCCCGGCCGAACTCCTCGTTTACATCGATCTTGTAGTTGACCTGGGCGTCGCCGAACCCGTGATTCTGGTAGTACTCCTTGATCTTTTCCGCGTCGGCGGAAATCTGGAATTCGCTCAAGGGATCACCGACCTTTGCCTTCATCTGGTGCTTGATCGTCTCGGTCTTCACCCCTTGGCCTCCCTTGATCACGATCTCCTTGATCAATGGCTTGGGCTGAACGACGACGAGCACCTTGACCCCATCTCCCATCGGCTCGCTCGTAATGCGCAAGTTGGTGAAGAGGCCGGTCGCGTACAGGTTGCGTACATCTTCTTCCACGGTCGTCGCGACATAGGGCTGTCCGACCGTCGTGTGCATGTTGGAGAGGATCATGCTCCGATTGACCGACTTGGGTCCCACGTAGACGACTTCGATCTCCTTCACAGGCGGTCCGGGCGCCTGCGCACCCGATGCGCTCGGCGGAGCGATCGTCTTCTTCGGTCGCTGTCTTGGAGCCGCCGGGGCAACGGGAGGCTGCTCCTCGGCGGGAGGGACCGGCTGAGCGACCGGAGGAGAGGCTTCCTCGGAGGGCAGGGAAGGTGGAGCGAGTCGGGGAGCGGTCGGAACGACCGGCTCGGAGGGCTGCGGCGCGGAGGGCGTCGGAGCCGCTGCCGGGCTTTCTCCCGGCAGAGAAGGGGTTGCCGTTGGAGGCTGATCCAAGAGCGCCGGGGGATTTTGCGGTAGGTTTTCTAGTGGAAGGAGTGGTTGGCTGCCTTCGGATGCACCCGCTTGGGAAGCCGCAGGAGAGGTCTCGCCGCTATCCGATGACGCTGCTGCTGGATGCGCCTCCTGGCCCCAAGACCAGAATGTGACAATCAGGAGCAGGGAAGCAAACAGGGATGACCCCCCGCGCAGCCACCGACGCGGGAGCTCTATTGTTCGCTTCACACGTGCATGCCGTTTGGCCGGAGGGAATCCTCTTGCTCGTCTCCCTTTCCTCAGGCACCGGGGATTACGCGGAGGTGTCGGAGGAGGGCTCTCCTTCCGATGGGGCGGACTGCTTGGTTTTCTTCGAAGCCGGCCTTTTGCGCGGCTCACCCTTTGCCTTTGCCTCTTTCCCTTTGGCTTTTTCCGCCGGAGGAACGAGCTCGATATGCAGCTGGGCGGTCACATAGGGGTGGATGTCGACCGCAAGGCTGTAGGTCCGCAGCTCCTTGAGGGGCCGATCCATTCGGATCTTCTTCCGATCGATCTCGATCCCTTCTTCCTTCAGGCGATCGGCGACGTTCTGGGCCGTGACGGCGCCGAAGACCTTTTCTTGCTCCTCGGAGCCCGAGGCAAGCGTGAAGAGCAGCTTGAGCTTTTGCAAGCGGGAGGCGAGCTCCTGGGCGGCCTGGAACTCGGCCGCCTCTCTCTCGGCACGCCGTTTGCGCAAGAGTTCGATATGGCGCTTGCTCGCCATGGTCGCAACGGTTGCCATCCGCTTGGGCAGTAAAAAGTTGCGCGCATAGCCGCTCTTTACCTTCACTAAGTCCCCTTCCGCTCCCAACTTGTCGATTCTCGTGTGCAGAAGCACTTCTACCAGCATTGCTTGTTTCTCCCTTGATTGATTCTCAGATTGGTCTTCGCGGCGGCCGCCTGTTCTCTTCCCGAAGATCGTTTTTCGAGCGGTTTCCAGAGAGTTGGCGAAAAAAGCCGGGTTTAAAAAGGAACTTCGTCCGTCCCGCCGCCGCTCCCCTCGGTGGGAGCGGAGGGCTCTCCGCCTTCACGAGCTCGTCCATGTTCTTCTCCGGACGGAGGGTTCTCCGCCGACCGGCCCCGGGCCAGAAATTGAATTCGTTCCGCACGGACGCGGAGTCGGCTTCTCTTCTCTCCCTCTCGGGTTTCCCACTGCTCGAATTGCAGCCTGCCTTCGACGAAGATCGGTGACCCACGGTGGAGAAACTCCTTGGCGGTTTCCGCCTGACGTCCCCAGGCAACGATGT
>JAQUAR010000083.1 GCA_028687155.1 Methylacidiphilaceae bacterium
CCGGTTATGCCCGCTTTCATCCGGACTTGGGCAAGCTTCTGGGACCCGTCGATCTTGCCCTGCTTCCCATCGGAGCCTATCGGCCCTCGTGGTTGCAGCAGCCGCTTCACCTCAATCCCATGGAGGCGGCCCAATTACATCGGGATCTCAAGGCCGGGACGTCACTGGCCATGCATTGGGGAACCTTCCGCCTCTCCGACGAACCGTGGGAGGAGCCGCTCCAACGCCTTGCCGAGGCCCGACAGATTCTTGGCCTTTCCGCGGATGCCTTCCGGGCTCCCAAGCTGGGGGAGACCATTCGCCTCTAGCCTGCCTCTCTCCCAAGCGTTCTCCTGCGGCTTGTCTGCGGAAGCGGAGAGGGAATGCCATCCATCCCAATGCGTATCGGGAGGGCCGACTATCGCCTCTGGGCAACGAACTGATATGCTCCAAAGAAGGTCGAACGGATCCTCCAGCGCCACTCGCTGGAGCGTAGACCTAGAAACTGCGGAAGCTCTTCTCCGACGAAGCCCGCGCGGATGCTTGTGGATGCATCATGGTAGCCGACGGGTCCCAAGGCTCCGAGAGTGCGCAGAACGCGTGCTTGGGCGAGGTGGAGCGGGCTCCGAGCGGTTTCCAGCGCGAACAGATAGCGACAGGATTCCCGTATCCGGACACCCAGTCGCACGAGTTCGTCTTCCGAAAAATGATGGAGCACCATGTTCGCGATGAGAAGGGGAAAATCCTTCCATCTTTGAAACTGCAGAATATCTTCCTGCACCCATTGCCAACTTGTCGGTCAAGAGGCGGGTCTGCCGATGCGGTCGATTCCTGCGAACTCGATGCGCCGTCGAGTCCTCTGGTCGGCAAAGAGATGCGCGCCCAAGGCCCCATCTCCCGCTCCGATCTCTAGTCCTCGCCAGGAGCCAGAGGTGTCTTCGGCAAGCCGGGTCCGGAACCAGTCGAAATTCCGCATCAAGGCGTTCATTCGCCGCAACTTCCGTCGGCTCCGTTGTGCTTCGGGACTCTCGGGATCGAGTCGATCGATCCACTCGGGCTCGACGATCCGTTTCCTCGGTTGCACGTAAAACGCCGCGATTGCCGCCGGGTCGGGGGCCGCGATCGCTTCTCCTCTCTCAACCTCGGCGATCGGCAGAAGAGGGTAAGCGGGAGCCCGTATGACTTCCACCAAATACTGCTATCTTCCATCGAAACGGGCTCCGCCTCCTTGACGTCGCGGCAACGAAAGGCTTGAAAGATCGGCTGCTGGAAGTTATATGTAGATATAATTATTGAGCGATGCCTATGCACATCACGAATCTGCGTAAGGTCGGCGGGTCGGTCATGCTGGCCGTCCCCCCTGCGCTCCTCGACGTTCTGCACCTGCAAGCCGGCGCCAAGGTCGGCTTATCCGTCGATCACGGTCGACTCGTGATCGAGCCAGCGGCACGACCTCATTACACGATGGCCGAGTTGTTGGCCGCATCCGACTATTCACAACCGCAGCCGGCGGAGGAACGCGAATGGGTGGATGCCCCGGCCGTGGGCGACGAACTGATATGGGGCGCGGCGACGTCTACATGGTCGATCTGGAACCCACGCAAGGCCGGGAACAGCGTGGGCATCGCCCGGTGCTCATCATCTCGCCCGATGATTTCAACCGGGCAACCCGACTGCCGCTCATTCTACCCATCACGAAGGGCGGCGGATCCGCCCGTCGCATCGGCTTTGCTGTGCCACTGACCGGAACAAAGACAACCGGGGTCGTTCGCTGCGATCAGCCGCGCGTCCTTGATCTGACGGTACGCAACGGACGTAAAGTGGAAAGATTGGCTTCGGCCATCATGGATGAGGTTCTGGCGAAGACCGCCACGATCTTTGAGTGACTTCCACCAAATCCTGCTCCATTCCATCGAAAAGCGTTACGCCCGCTTCCTTTGAACCTCGTCAAGGGAAGGCGAAAGTCCTCAAAAGGCCCTCTCCATCCCCTCCGGGCGCGGGGAAGCTCCCTGCCTACCATCCTTGACGCCCCTGGAGAGTTGACCCGCTCGGAGGCAGTGGTAAGCTGACTCATATCCTGGCGGCGCGAGGTGGCTGCCCTATCGGAATGGCAGGAAAGTGGATCCAGATACGCGGGGCGCGAGAGCACAACCTGCAGAATGTCGACGTCGATCTCCCGCGTAATCAGCTCATCGTCATCACGGGAGTGAGCGGTTCGGGAAAATCGTCGCTTGCGTTCGACACTCTTTATATCGAAGGGCAGCGCCGCTATGTCGAGAGCTTGTCGACCTACGCCCGGCAGGTCCTGGGTGCGTGGGAGAAGCCGGAGGTCGACCGAATCGAGGGGCTTTCCCCAGCCATTGCCATCGAGCAGCGGACATCGGGAAGTAGTCCGCGGTCGACGGTCGCTACGGCAACCGACATCTATGAGTTTCTGCGCCTCCTCTTTGCGCATTTCGGTACTCCCCATCATCCCGAGACTGGAAAACCGCTGCGGCGATACACCGTGCCGGAGATGATCGGCGAGATTCTGGCTCTGCCTCCCGGGACATCGCTTCAACTGCTGGCCCCGGTGATTCGCGGGGGGGGGAGAAAGGAGTTCCGTCAGGCGGTCGAGAGGATGCGGCAGCGCGGGTTTGTCCGGGCCCGAGTCAACGGAAATCTCCTCGAGTTGGAAGAGGCGGAGAGCTTGAGCGGCAAGGGGCCGTACACGATGGATGCCCTCGTCGATCGTCTTCCTTGCGAATCGGAAGCAAAAAGCCGATTGCACGACTCCCTCGAGTTGACGATCAAAACGGGCGATGGCGTGGTCCTGCTGCTCTACCAGACCCCCGAGGGGGAGGCTGGCGAGCGTCTTTTCAGCGACCGTCACTTCGATCCGGAGACGGGTTTCCGATTTCCCGATTATTCCCCTCGTCATTTTTCGTTCAACAATCCCCTTGGGGCTTGCCCGGCTTGTCACGGGTTGGGAACCGAACTCGCTTTCGATGCGGACGCAGTCGTGCCGGATCCCTCGCTTCCTCTTGCGCAGATGCCGATCGCCCCATGGCGGAGGTTAGGCAAGGCGCTCCAAGCGGTTTGTCACCAAGAGCTCGAAAACCTGGCAAAAGAATTCGGCGAGGAGATGGGTCGGCCTTGGCGGGAGTGCGCGGAAGAGTTCCGGGAAGTCGTTCTGCAGGGATCCGGGATTGAGGGCGACCCGCCGCCGAAAAGTCGCAAGCAGAAGAGCGTCTTCGAGGGGGTTCTTCCCGGGTTGGAGAGGATCTATCGAGAGTCGCGTTCTTCGGCTCTGCGCGCCAGGCTTCGCCCCTTCCTGGCTCGCAGCCTCTGCCGTTCGTGCGGGGGTGCGCGGCTTCGACCGGAGGTCCTGGCGGTGACGATCCAGGCAGACGGCTGGGCTCCGTGCAATATCCGGGAGTTTACCCTGTTTTCCGTCGACGAGGCGGAGCGCTGGCTGAAAGCAATCCCGATTCCTCGGGAAAAGAAGCTGGTGGCTGCCGACATCTTTCGCGAACTCGGCCAGCGCCTCGAGTTTTTGAGAAGAGCCGGATTGGGTTATCTGACTCTCGATCGGGAAACGCGAACGCTCTCGGGAGGGGAAGTCCAGCGCATTCGGCTGGCGACGCAGATGGGAGCACGCTTGAGCGGGGTGGTTTACGTTTTGGACGAGCCGAGCGTAGGGCTTCATCCGCGCGATCACCGGATGCTGCTGGGTCTTCTGGCCGAATTGCGCGATTTGGGCAATACGGTGGTTGTCGTGGAGCACGACGAGGAGACGATCCTCGGCGCGGATTATCTCATCGAGATGGGGCCTGGTGCCGGCCCGCTTGGGGGCCGCGTGCTCGGCGCGGGCTCTCCCCAGGAAGTTCTGAGCCTCCCCCGCTCGATCACGGGCGCCTGTCTGCGCGAGCCGGCGGTCCCGGAAGGGGGGAGTAGCAGATCACCCGGTGCGGAGTGGCTACGCGTGGTCGGTGCCCGGGCAAACAATCTTCGGAACATCACGGTGAGCTTTCCGCTGGGGTGCCTGACCGCCGTCTCGGGTGTGAGCGGCTCCGGAAAGAGCACGCTCGTCAATGACGTCTTGAGCCGCGCGTTGCAGCGAAGATTGCACGGCGGGCGAACGGAGCCGGGAGCGCATGAACGCATCGAAGGAGCCGAAGCAGTCGATCGGTTGGTGGTTGTGGATCAAGAGCCGATCGGCCGCTCTCCCCGGTCGAATCCCTTGACCTTTTCCGGAGCCTTTCAAGAGCTTCGGTTGCTTTTCGCCCGCCTCCCTGCCGCCCGCGTGCGGGGATATGGGCCGGATCGGTTTAGCTTCAACGTCCCCGGAGGACGATGCGAGCGGTGCCAAGGACAAGGGGTGATCGAGGTCGAAATGAGTTTCCTGCCCGCTGTCTACGTTCCCTGCCAGTCCTGCGCCGGGAAACGTTTTAACCAGGAAACGTTGGAAGTCACTTACCGGGGAAAGAGCATTGCCGAGGTACTCGAAATGACGGTGGACGAAGGCCGAGAGTTTTTCCGCCCGGTTCCCGCCATCTGGGATAGGCTCGATACCCTGGCGCGGGTGGGACTGGGGTATCTCTGCCTCGGCCAATCGGCAACAACCCTATCGGGCGGCGAAGCCCAACGGGTCAAGCTCGCAGCGGAGCTTGGCCGGCAGGCATCGGGAAGAACGCTCTACATTCTTGATGAGCCCACGACGGGACTCCATCTCGCGGACATCGAAAAGCTGATGGAGGTCCTAATCCTGTTGAGAAACGCGGGCAACACCATCATCCTCATCGAACATAATCTGCGCGTTCTGCAGCGCGTCGACTACTTGATCGATCTGGGGCCCGAGGGGGGGGAGGGCGGAGGGCAGGTTGTCGCTCAAGGGACCCCTGCGCAAGTGGCCAAGGAGCCGGCGAGCTGGACGGGCCGATTTCTTCGCGAGCAGAGAGAGGTAGCGGAGGAGAGGGCCGTGAGAGCATGAGGGGAGAACGATCGCTCAAGAGAAGCGGCTTCGGAATGGCCCGTCTAGGGCTCTCTATGGGCTTCCTTTTCTGGGCTGGCGGACTCCATGGAGCCGTTGCCCAAGAGGAGGCGCTGGCGCCGGCTCTCACCGCATTCGAGGATGGGCTTTACGAGCGCTGCGTCCAGGAGGTCGAGGGCTTTCGGAAGCAGTTCCCCGATAGCTCCCTTGCTTCGAGTGCGAGCCTTCTCGAGGGAAAAGCGCTCTACTTCCTTGGCCGCTACCGCGCGGCGGAGGAACGACTCGCCCCGCTTGTCCGGGCTCGGTTCCCGAAAGCCGCAGCGGGAGAGGCTCTTTTCTGGCAAGCCGAATGCCTTTGCGCTTTGCAACGATGGTCGGAAGCCATTCCAGACTACCGCGCTTCTCTTGCGAAGCTTCCGGCAGGGCCGCTGGCGCAAAGGGCGAAGCTCGCTCTTGGTTGGTGCTTGTGGCGCGGAGGGAAAGTGCAGGAGGCGGAATCGGTGTTGGAGACTCTCGCTCATGGCCCTGCGGGTGAGACGCAGACGCGAGCCCTTCTCCTCCAGGCTCGGATGGCCCTCTCCCTGGGACGGCGTGAGGAAGCGGAGGCGCGATTCGGTCAACTGATTCAAGGGGAAGACCGGATGGAAGACGCCCTCTGCGAGGCGCGTTTTTGGCTGGCTGAGCTTCATCGAGCGGACGATCCCGCTCGAGCCATTTCCTTCTATGAGGCGGTGGCGAAGACGGCAAGATGCCCAAAGGAGCTTCTGGTGCAGGCGTATCTTGGGCTGGGCGAGGCATATGAGAAGCTGGGCGAGAGCGCCAAGGCGATGTCCGCTCTGGAAAGAGCGCTTGCCTTAGAGGAGAAGGGGAATCTTTGGCTCCGGATTAGCGAGCGCTATTTGGAGAGCGCAGCGTCTCTCCAGCTTCTTCCCGAGGCGGAAAAGAAACTGGGCGAGCTGCAGCAGGGCAGGAACGGCCGCGAAGGGGAAGCGCGGCTTGCCTTCGTCATGGCGCAGGCGCGAAGGAAAAGCGGCGACAGGGAGGGGGCGGAAGCCCTCCTGGAGGAAACCGCTCGCCGGAAGCTTGGACCCGAGTCGGACTCGGCGATCCGTTACGCGCTGGGTCGGCTGTATCAAGAGGATGAAGCGTGGGATGCCGCAGCGCGATCCCTTCTTCTGGTCGAGAAGGGGGGCGGGGTTTTGGCGCCCTATGCCGCCTTTCGCTTGGGCGAGATCGCTCTGGTTCGAGGGAACGCGGCTTCCGCCCAGGAGAATTTCCGCTTGGCGGAGGGAGCCGCCGTTTTCCCGGAGGAAAGCCTCTATAATCGTCTGATCGCCCTAGCAAGGGAAAAGCGGCTCGAGGAGTTCGAAAGGACGAAAACGATCTTTGTCGAGCGCTTTCCCCAGAGTGCCTTGCGCTCTCGTCTGCTGCTGCTGGAGGCAGAGCTCCTCCGGGAAGTTAGGCGACCGAGAGAGGCGGAACGGGTGCTGGAAGCAGGACTGCGAGAGCCAGGGCTACGATCCAGCCAGCCGCAGCTCCTTCTGGAGCTTGCCGGCCTCTACGCGGAAGAAGGAGAGGATGCGCGGGCGTTTGTCCCATACGAGCGGCTCGTCCAGGAATTCCCCAATGACCCCCTGGTACCGGAAGCGCTTTACCGGGGAGCCTTTGCCGGAAACCACAGCGGGCGGCTGACCGATGCGGAGGCCAGGCAGCGGTTAGCAGATCTCGCTGCGAACAAAACGGCTGGTTCCCTCGCCCCGAGGGCGCTCTTCGGGGCGGCCCAGTTTTGTTACAATGCCCAAAATTATGCCGACGCTCAGGCTGATTTTGAGCGTATCGCCCAGGACTACCCCCAGAACCCCTTGGCAGATTCCGCC
>JAQUAR010000084.1 GCA_028687155.1 Methylacidiphilaceae bacterium
TGCCGTGGGAGATCTGGAAAGAGCGGTCGCAGCCTATCGAGAGGCGGCCAATCAAGACGCTTCCTCTTTCGATGCGCAGCAGGCGTTGGCTGTGGCTCTATATAAGACCGGAGACTATCCAGGGGCGATTGATGTCGCTCAACGCGCGGCGGCCCTGCGGCCGGAGGAACCCTTGATTTGGACGACGATGTCCCTCGCCTATCAGAAGCAGCAGCGGATCGCCGAAGCGGAACAGGCCGCTCTCAAGGCTAGGCTCTATTCTTGGAAGCAACAGACAAGTGAGCAGGAGAGTCGGGAAAAATAGTATTGCATCGGTTCTCCATGCGAGCCTTACTAAGTTGCATGAAGCTGACACAGATTACGAGCGCGCAACTGAACGAGATCGCGAGGCTCGTGCAGGAAAAGGAGAGTCTTTTGGAAAGAGTCTCTGAGATCAACGAGAGGCTCCAATATCTGCCGGCCGAAGGCCGCGGTCGCGGAGGCCTGATGACCAGGGGTCGGATTCCCGGTAGAGCCGGAAGATACCCCGGGAAGCTGAAAACAGCCGTTCTGGACGCGTTGGCTGCCGCCGGATCCGACGGACTCACTGTGAAGGAGCTCTCTGCGAAGCTGGCGGTGAAGGCCAATAATTTGTATAGCTGGTTTTACACGACCGGAAAGAAGGTGGAGCATTTAGAGAAGAGGGTCGACGGCAAGTATATCTATACCCCGGTCGAGACCGAAAAGACCGACCAGCACGCGATTTCCGGAGCGTGATCGAGCTACCTGCTCGGACTGGATAGAGGGCCGACGGAAACGGGGCGGGAAATCGAACGCCTCTATTTTGGGGCTACGGTCTCCGCAGCGGTTCGATCACTTCCCAGACGGAGCCGCCGACCTGAAATCTGGTGCCGGGAGAGGCCAAGGCGCGCTTGACGACGCTAAGGGCAAGCTCGGCCTTGCGGGCAAAGGAGTAGGCGACGCTGGTGATTTTGCCGACCTCTTGGCCGTCTTGGCAGAGCGGCGCTCCTATCGGGAGCCTCCCCGAAAGCGGGGGTGCGGCCAGAAGGACGAGTGAGCGGTTTGCGTGTCCGATATGGTGCAGGCGCGAAACGACTTCTTGGCCGACGTAGCAGCCTTTTTGGTAGGAGATGGCAAGCGGATCCATCCCCACTTCCTGAGGCAGATCTCCGGACTGAAGCTCGGCTCCCCATCGAGGCAGTCGGGCTTCCAGCCGGAACGAGTCCAAGAGAGCTTCCGGAACAGGGAGACCGAGTGGGTCGGCTGTCGTGGGGGAAGACCAGAGATCCCAGCCGCGGAGACCCAGGCGCGGGCTGCGAAAGGCGACGGCTCCCGCCGGGGGTGTGAAGTCAGAGGAGGAAAAGATTCGGGTTAGCGTCCATCCGTCCAGCCGCTCAAACTCGACGTCGTCGGCGGCGAGGAAGCGACGCAGGCGGGCTTCGAGGGATTCCTTCTCGGATGCCGGTCCATCGATCCAGAGAACCTCTTCCGAGGAGCCGATCCAGAGATCCCCAAGCAGCTTGCCCTTTGCCGTGAGAATCGCGGCATAGATCGCCGATCCGGCCGCCAGCGCGGCGACGTCGTTCGTGACTTGGCCGTTGAGATAGCGAACACGGTCGGCGCCCGTGACTTTCCAGAGAGCGCGATCCGGGATCGTCGCCCAAGCCGTCTTGCCGGAAAGAATCTCGTCATAGAGTGCTTCGAGGTTCATGAGTTCATCCTCCCATGGCGCACGGTCGACCCTTTGCCCGCAGAGATGGGGCTGCCACTCCCGATCACGCCATCCCGCGTGCGGCTGTCGAGGTGGCCGCTTCGGCTGCGAAAGTTCTGAGCAATGTCGGCTCGCGGCATCACGGCGGGTAGCATAGCTTCGACGAGGCGACGGAGAAAAGATGGAATCTGAGGACAGGCGCTGGATGGAAACGGCACTGGAGGTTGCCCGCCGGGCGGGAGAAGAGGGGGAGGTGCCCATCGGAGCGCTGGTCGTTTGCGGCGGCGCCATCGCAGGCCGGGGGGCAAACTCGGTCGAGCGCCTTCGGGACGCGTTGGCGCATGCGGAGATGCAGGCCATCCGGGAAGCGCAGGGCCGGGTGGGCGATTGGCGGTTGGATGGGTGCACTCTCTATGTGACCAAGGAGCCGTGTCCCATGTGCGCGGGGGCGGTCCTCCAAACGCGGATTTCCCGAATCGTCTATGCCTTGGCCGACCCAAGGTTTGGGGCTCTGGAAAGCCGGTGGCGGCTGTGGGAAGGAGCGAGCAAGCAGGTGACGATCTCGGGAGGGCTGCTGGCCGGGCGATCCCTCTCCCTTCTACAGGATTTCTTTGCCGAGGTTCGTCGACGGAAAAAGGCAGTTGCTTCTGAGAAACGGGCACGTTACTTAGGGTAGTCAATCGCCATGGAGGAGACTGGAATTGTTCGTTCTTTCGAGCAGGCGTTTCGCTGCTCCCTAGCACTATATTGCCCAGGACGTTACGCGGTGCGTTTGCGGGAGGCGCGAAAAGGTCAGTTGGTCCCCCATTCCCTCGTAGAAGCCCCCAACGAGGATCAGCTCCACGTTTTTGGCGGCAGTCAGGTGCGCGCCATGGGGCACGCCGTGGAAGAGTTGGCTCTCCACTCCGATGGAGGAGAGTTGATTGTGCTCTTCCCGGATCTCGACGCTTTTTCCCCGTTGCGGGAAAGGTATGCCCAGCTCGCCAAGAAGCCCTGCCGCGTGCGGGTATGGGCTCCGGGCACACCGCCGAAGCGCTGCTCCAAGATCGATTTTGTCGTCTCCGTGCACCCGCGATTGGCGAAATATCGGCTCTATCTCTTCTCCGGCGTAGGCCGGTCCGCCCTCGTCTGCTGCAAGCAGCTCGGCCGCGCAAGGAGCAATGGGGAGCGAGAGCCGCTCGCCTGCCAGGAGCGTTACGTCGGATTTTGCAGCTTCGATCCCTATGTCGTGGAATCGGTGCGCTGGCGATTCAACCTTTTGAGTTGCGGCTTAGAGAAGCTGGTTCGCCATTGGGAAGGATTCTTCCCGCTGCCCACTCCTCCGCTTCGAGCCATCAATGACTTCGTAAAGAGCCAGTCGATGCGGACGAGCGACGCGTTCGGCGGGCTTTCCTAATGGATGGACACTATCGACGCCAAGCTCGCATTTCTGCACAAGTTTGTACCCGGCAAGCGGATGGGCGTGGATGACTTTGGCCTTCGCGCGGCATTTCCCGCTCGCCGCGCGGAGAACCCTCGATTTCGAGGTCGGCGTATGCGACGGGACGAGCGCCTAAGACATGCAGTCTAGCGTTCCAGACTGGCTCTCGAGCGGAAGGAGCGGAAACCGGGCGCGCTACTACTTCCTTGGAATTTGCGGCACGGCCATGGGGGCGGTGGCCGCGATGTTGCGGGAAGAGGGCTGGGAGGTCGGCGGCTCGGACCAGAATGTTTATCCGCCTCTTTCCACGTTTCTGGCATCACGCGGCATTGCGCTTCATGAAGGATATCGAGCGGAAAATCTCCCCGAGGATCCGGAAACCACCTTTGTCGTGGGAAACGCGATCAAGCGAGGCAATCCGCAGATAGAGGCCATCTTGGAGCAAAAGCGCTTCTATCTCTCTCTCCCGGAAGTTCTCAAATTTGTTTTTCTCCGGAAGAGACGGAACTTTGTGGTTACCGGCACCCACGGGAAGACGACGACGGCTTCCCTGTTGGCGTGGCTCTTCGCCGCCTCCGGAGCGGATCCTTCTTTTTTGATCGGCGGACTTCCCGGGAATTTTGGAGCAGGCGCCCACCATGGGAAAGGCGACATTTGGATCTTGGAAGGGGATGAGTACGACACCGCCTTCTTCGATAAGCGAAGCAAGTTCCTCCATTACCTGCCGGAAGTCGTTCTGATCAATAATCTCGAGTTCGACCATGCGGATATCTTCCCGGATCTCGCAGCGATTCTGCTCTCGTTTCGGCGGCTGGTTCATCTGGTACCGCGGAACGGACGACTCATCGTGAATGCGGATGATCCGAACAGCTTGGCGGTTTGCGACGGCAGCCTTGCTCCTGTAACGAGCGTGGGATTCGGGCCAGAGGCGGAGATCCCGATTCGCAACGTCCGCTATGCCGAAGAGAGTTCCGAATTTGAAATGCTCGGCCGGCGGCTCCGCATCCCGCTCGTGGGAGAGCTCTATGTGCGCAACGCGGCCATGGCGGTCGCCGCAGCCGTCCACGGCGGAGTTTCTCTGGATTCCATCGCCGAAGAAGGTCTTCCCCATTTCCGAGGCGTGCGGCGGCGGGGCGAAGTTCGAGCCGAACGGGAGGGAATTACGATGGTCGATGACTTCGGCCACCATCCCACGGCCATTCGGGAGACCTTACGGTCCATCCGTCTCCGGTTTCCGAAGAGGCGCATTTGGGCGATTTTCGAGCCGAGGAGCAATACGACGCGCCGGGCGGTCTTCCAGCAGGCGCTTCCGGAAGCTCTGCAGGGCGCCGACGGCGTCTTTATCGCCGACGTGGCCAGGAAGGATCAGCTTCCCGCTACGGATCGACTCGATCCGCAAAGAGTCACGGAAGATCTTCGGCGGAAAGGAAGGCTCGCGTTCTTCGAACCGGACGCAAGCGCGATTGCAACCCACATGGCCACTCTGGCCCGAGAGGGAGATGTCGTTGTGGTCTTCAGCAATGGCGGCTTCGACGGGATTCATGAGAAACTAGCGGTCGCTCTCCAAGGCCGTCGGGACAGAATGACGCAATAGCTGGGTCATTCTGACGCGGTCCCCGCTAAGATCTTTCGGCGGGACAAATAAAGCAACGCGTTGGAGACGTGGCAGTAGCGCCAATCCAGCCAACTTGGCCCGCTTTTTGCGAAGGAAAGGATATGGCGCACGTCCTCGGAATCGATTTGGGCACGACGAATTCGTGCATGGCGGTAATGGAGGCGGGACAACCGGTCGTCTTGGAGAACTCGGAAGGGGCGAGAACGACTCCATCGGTCGTGGCATTCACGAGGACGGGAGAGCGCCTCGTGGGGCAGGCGGCGAAACGGCAGGCGATCACGAACCCGCGAAATACGATCTTTTCGATCAAGCGTTTCGTCGGACGACGATTTTCAGAGGTTCAGGAAGAGGTGAAGCGGGTTCCCTACCGGGTTGTGGAAGGGAAAGGGGGAGGTTGCGCCGTCGAAGTGGAGATTGGGGCGGATAAGCGGTCCTATAGCCCGGAGGAACTCTCGGCCTTCATTTTAATGAAATTGAAGGCGGATGCGGAAGCCAAACTCGGCGAGAAGATCGCACAGGCCGTGATCACGGTTCCCGCCTATTTCAACGACAGCCAACGGCAGGCCACCAAGGACGCGGGGCGGATTGCGGGCCTGGAGGTTCTTCGAATCATCAACGAGCCAACGGCTGCTTCCCTTGCTTATGGGCTGGAGAAGAAGAAGGACGAGCGCATTGCGGTCTACGATCTTGGCGGGGGGACCTTCGACATCTCCGTTCTGGAAATCGGAGAGGGCGTCTTCGAGGTCAAGGCGACCAACGGCGATACGCATCTAGGAGGCGATGATTGGGATGCTGCGATCATGGACTGGCTCATCCAGGAGTTTCAGCAGGAGGCCGGCATCGATCTTCGTCGTCAGCCCGACGCGGTGCAGCGCCTCAAGGAAGAGGCGGAGCGCGCGAAAATCGCTCTTTCCTCCGCCACCGACTACGAGATCAACCTTCCCTTCATCACAGCGGATCAGACGGGACCGAAGCATATTCAGAAGAAGCTGACGAGGGCAAAGCTCGAACAGCTCACCGATGCTCTTGCCGAGCGTACGATCCGGCCGGTGACAAGCTGCTTGGCGGACTCGAAGCTTTCCGCCTCGGAGATCAACGAGCTGGTTCTGGTCGGAGGGATGACACGCATGCCCAAGATCGTGGAGACGGCTCGCAGGCTGATCGGCAAAGAGCCTCACAAGGGGGTGAATCCCGACGAGGTGGTTGCCGTGGGAGCAGCGATCCAAGGAGGGGTGTTGCGCGGTCAAGTGAAGGATGTGCTTCTCCTCGATGTGACGCCGCTCTCGCTGGCAATCGAGACGGCAGGCGGCATCGCCACCCCGATGATTCCGCGCAATACGACGATCCCGACTCGGAAGTCGCAAATCTTCAGCACCTTCTCCGATAATCAGCCTAGCGTCGAGATCAAGGTCCTTCAAGGGGAGCGGCCGATGGCTCGCGACAATAAGCTGCTGGGCGTCTTCCATCTGGATGGAATCCCACCGGCCCCGAGAGGGGTCCCGCAGGTGGAGGTCACTTTCGACACCGATGCGAACGGTATCCTGAATGTCTCGGCAAAGGATCTCGGCACAGGACGGGAGCAGAAGATTTCGATCACCGGCTCCAGTGGATTATCCAAGGACGAAATCGATCGGATGACTCGGGAGGCGGAGGCCGCTGCCGAGGAGGACAAGAAGCGGAAAGAGGCAGCCGAAACCAAGAACAATGCGGACAATCTCGCCTATCAGGCTGAAAAGCTTCTGCGGGAACACGGCGAGCGGATCGATTCGGCCCGGAAGATGGAGATCGAGAACGGGATCTCCCGGTTGCGCGGTCTGCTTTCGGGTGAGGATACAGCCGCCCTGCAAGCGGCGCTGAACGAGCTCAACGAGAAGATTCAAGCGGTTTCGGCGGAGATGTATCGGGCAAGCGCGTCCGGAGCGCAAGAAGGCGGAACCGCAGGGACGGGAACGCCGCCGCCACAGGCTCCGGGAGAGGAGTCGGCTGGAAAGGGCGACGTGATCGAGGCCGACTTCGAAATGATCGATAAAGATAAG